>CALCCV010000001.1 GCA_937900305.1 uncultured Pseudobdellovibrionaceae bacterium
TTACGGGCGCAGCCAAAAGAGTGGCGCAGTTCAAAGCGACAAACCCTGCTTGGTTGACTCCAGATATCGAGATCACTCCGGAAGCGTTGCAAACTCGTCTCAATGGCCAGTACACTTATAAAAATGCGCCTGTTCCTTTTCGCGATTTTGCTTTCGGAACCAACTGGCGAATGGGAAAAGCAGGCACATCTTCCAATCGATACGGTTCTGATTCGATCCAAGTGTTTTCGGACTCAGGTGAGTACAGCAATAAGTGTACGCCCTACACCTTCCCAGTCACTAACGATGGAACACATTTAATGTCAGCGATGCAAAAGGGTGTAGAGGATTGGGATATCGACTTTCCGTGGGAGCCACCTCGTTGGCGCACAACCCACACGTTGGCCCGCGATTATGACTATGGTCCTTGCGGCGCCGGAACCGACGGGCGCCCAATCACGGAATGTGCGCTGCAAAGTGATCTTGTGAGCTGGCCAGATTTTTGGAATTTAAATGTGAAGCCAGTTTCACATCCTTCATTTGGCTACTCTGGAATTTATAGAGGCAACCTTAGCAATCCAGAGGTGGTGATTTTTGCGGATCAAGATTCGCACGATGACCTGTTTTCTGGTCGCGCTTTGACTGGTTACGTGGGCCAACAGCTGCAAAACTTTTTGAATTCCGCTGGTGTCAACGGCCGCTATGCAATTCTTCGAACACTTCCCGTGGACACTCTTGAAATGCCGCCAGGAACTGCGGGTCAGGTTGAAGAAATGGCTTTGGACACCGAAGTCATGGCGGCTCGCCTGCGGATTTTTGAACGCATTCGTGGCTCAACGAAAATGGTCATCGCTCTTGGGCCTGTGGCTGAAAAGGTGGTCGCACGAGCCAAGGGATCTTTCGGAAGCTTAAAGACAGCGAACTTGCCATGGCCGACGGCCTTGGATCACGTCGAAACCTGGAAGAGTGTGGCTGCGGAAATGTCTAAGACGTTGGGCTCTAAGGCGGTTGGAACTTATGATGGATCGCCGATCACGATTGCTCGAGCAGATCTCCCCTATCACACGCGATGGTGGATGGGTTCATCAGGGTCGCGCGCCGGTCGTTGTCAAACTGAAGTGGGCAATTATTATCGCGTATGGTCCCCGAAGTGGATCTCCGCAACGAAGTTTGCGAATCCGCCACCGATCAGCAAAGACGACAGCGAAAAGGTCACCAAGAATATGGAGAAGATCCAGCCCGTAGTGAATCAACAGCTAGAGTAGAAAATCTAAATTTGATAGGATTTCGAGAAGATACTGAGAATCCTATCAAATTCCGTCAGCAGTTTTAGCAGCCTTTCCTGGCCAACGTCGCCATCCCTCGTTAAGTTGCGAGTGGTGGAGGCGCACATGAAAAATTCAAATCCTAAAAACAGCCTGCCTACTCGGCAAGAGATGTTGATTCAAAAAGAGATGTTGATTCAAAAGAAACTACGAAAGAAACTACGGACGTTGCTTTTGCGATTCAGCTGCTGGCTCTCTGCGACGGTTTTCTTTGCTGCGCTCGCAGCTCTCAGCGTTGGAGTGGGTGCTGGGTGTTCATATAAAGAAGACAAAATGGGTGGAGCGCGGCCCACAGTCGGTTCCGAATTTGGAAAGCTTGACACTGGCTACGCTAAAATGAATGACACTTTGTTTTTTCCGGCGTGCGTGCGCTGCCACAATGCCTCCGTAGCCAAAGGTGGAATTGCGCTGGATACGTACGAAACGGTCATCGCAAATTTGAATGCAGCCGTCTCTGCCATCAATGACAACAGCATGCCTCTTGGTGGGCCTGCCATCCCTCCGGATTTGCGCCAAGCGCTGGCGGTTTGGATTGAAAATGGCAGTCCCCGAGAAAAAATTGTTCTGTCAGAACAAGAACCGACTCTCCCGCCAGAGCCGCCGGCTCCACCAGTGCCAGAGCCGCCAGTTCCGCCAGAGCCGCCAGTGCCACCAGAGCCGCCAGTGCCACCGACGGAACCGCCCGCCGAAGCCATCAACTATGCATTGCTGAATGAAAAAATATTTGCGCCGAGTTGCGTGCGATGTCACAGCGGCGCTACGGCTCGCGGTGGAATTCAGTTGGATACTTACATTGCAGTTCAGGCAAATATCACTGCTACCGTCGATTCGATTGAACAAAATCGAATGCCAAGACGCGCGCCGCCCGTGAGTGACGAATTGAAAGCTCTTCTGCGTGATTGGGTTGCGAAGGGATTGCCTCAATGAAAATAAGTGGATTTAGGATTTCTTTTGCTTTCACGTTGTCTTTTGTATTTTCATTATTTTTTTCACGTTTGGCTTTGGCATTTCCGGAATATGTGCGGCACCACTATTTTTCCTGCACCGCTTGCCATGTATCGCCCAGCGGAGGCGGAGTGCTGAATGGTTATGGTCGCACCATTTCAACAGAGCTACTGTCAACCTGGGGATCGCAAGAGGAAGTTGGATTTTTGCAAGGGCTCGTACCTGTTGGTGAAGAGGATAAACTTTTTTTCGGCGGAAACCTGCGTTCACTCCAAGTTCATGTGGAAAACAGTCAATTCAAACGCGGTTTTCCTGTACGAATGCAAGCGGGTCTTGAAATGGGTTATCGCTCCGATTCCATCGCGACTGCAATTTTTGTAGGGAAACTTTCACCAGACGGAAATATTTGGACTCCCTATTCTCCGCGCTATTGGGTTTCAGGCCAATTGACCGAAACCACAAGTCTTAGAGCGGGAAGATATTTGCCAAACTTCGGTCTTAATATTCCCCAACATCGAGCCGTCACCCGCGAAGGTTTGGGTTTTGACCAGGGCACCGAGCGAGATACCGTCGAAGTTCAAAGGACCACCGAAACTTTGGAGACAGTACTCGGGTACAGTCAGTCCGTTGAAACCGACGACTCGGTGGATCCTGAAAAAGCATTGCATTTTCAGATCAACGCCTTCCTTGCCGAGCAACATCGTGTCGGCGTAAGCCTGTGGATGGGCGATCGCGGTCCGATGAAAATTCGCAAAATCAGCTTGCATGGAGTCCTTGGCTACTCTGAGCACTTCTATCAACTGGCTGAAATGGCTCAACTGTCCGAAGCAAATAGCAATGAAATCAAGGGAAAATACGCTTATACCAAGCTCGGCTACGAGGTGCACAAAGGAATTCATCTTCTGTTGGATTTGCAATACAAAAAATCTAATGACGAGGATGTGCGAACAGAGGCGCAGCAAAAGGGTGTGGGGTTTGCATTTTATCCTCGACCCCATTTTGAACTCGAAGGACTGTTCGCCAAACGGCGCGACGTTTCTGACGCATTTCGGGACTATGACTACGGCTATTTGCAAATGCATTATTATTTTTAGGTCACCTCCAATAACCCCCATGCAGGAGTTATTTGTAGAAGAATTTACCGATTGAGTTACAGAGTGGTTTGCAGATTTTTTTATAAAATTCAATTACAAGAGCTTACCGAGAGTTAAGACAGCTTTTTGAAAATCGTTTCTTTTCACGATAAAAACTAAACTCATCGCTGAATGAATTAATTTTTCGATCCGAATATTCTCACTCAAAAGTTTTTCAAAAATTTGATCCATGTGCTCTAAGTTTTGAAACGCAATTCCGGTGAGAGAAACCAGTGAAAACTGAGCATTGGCCTCACTTGCTGAGTCTTTTGCGGCCATTTTAATGAGCGCCTCTAAAATTTCATCAGGTCCGGTGAGCCAAAGCCATTGTTCTTGCAGATCACTTGGATTGATGTCGACGGCAAGGACCTGAGGCTGAGCAATTTGATGATGATTGAGTTTCGCCACAAAATCACCAAACGAAACCCCCGTCTTTAATGTGAATTTGACAACGGTCTTAAAAGTGTTCACAGCTGAAACGCTCAAATTTTCATACTGGTGATCAATCAAAGTTCCCTCCGAATTTTTTGTGAATGCCGGTCCAACGTAGATTGGAATTTTGTGGGCGGCCGCCATCTCAACAGCTCTGTACTGAATTACTTTTGCGCCGAGAAAACTCATCTCGAGCATCGCTTGGTAGCCGATTTTTCGCAGTGGCGATACGTTTTCAAGGTCTCGAGGATCTCCGTTTAAAACACAGTCGACGTCTTTCAAAATTTCACACCGGCTAGCTCTCAGTGCGCAGGCCATTGCAATTGCGGTTAGATCTGATCCACCTCGACCGAGGGTCGTGATTTCTTTTGTTCTTTCGGCAACACCCTGAAATCCGGCGAGCACGACCACCTTGCCCTCGCAAATCGCATCAATCACGCGAAATGGCTTGAGCGAAATAATTTGTGCAGACTCATGCGCCTCGTTCGTCAAAATGCCCGCTTGGCTACCGGTAAAACTAATTGCGGGCAACCCAGCTTTTCCCAGCGCCATGCTGAGCAGAGACATCGTGACTCGTTCGCCCGTTGACAACAACATATCCATTTCACGCCTTGGCGGCTCAGGCGTTATTTGTCGAGCGAGATCCATAAGTTGATTTGTTGTTTTCCCCATCGCACTGACGACGACCACAACTGCAAAACCTTCCAGCCGGTGTTCTCGAATACGTTCTGCGATCTGTCGAATTTTTTCAGGAGTTTCAACGGAAGCCCCACCATATTTTTGCACCAAAATTGGTTCTTTAAATCGGTCTAATTTTGCGAGAGCATTGCGCCACGCGAGTTCACTCAAAGACACCACCCCTAAAAACTCGACCACCCTAAAATTGCCGAGACAAGAACAGTCGACCCAAACATCACCGCCCGACCCGCAAAACAATATTTCAGCTAATATCTCTGAATGAGACGGTCTCTTGTTAATAACGATAACTAAATATCAATAACCCCTCAACTGAATCTGCCGTCCAATTGCAAAGCTTGACTCGAGGGCTTGACATCAAAAAAGGAATTACATATTATTTACACGTGAGCACTCGAAAGATCATTCACATCGATATGGACTGCTTTTACGCGGCCGTTGAGGAAAAACACAATCCTTCGCTGCGAGGGAAGCCTTTGGGAATTGGTGGTCCACCGAACAGTAGATCGGAAGAGCGTCGTGTAGGGAAAGAGTGTCTTCGCCTGTGTAGA
>CALCCV010000002.1 GCA_937900305.1 uncultured Pseudobdellovibrionaceae bacterium
AAACACCTTAGTTCCAGTGTTATATTCTAAGGGAAAAGAAACTGAATCAGGTATGGCCGTTCGAAGCAGGTTTGTTCATACGATTGACCATTTTCTAGTGTCACTTTACTCTATGTATCCGCAGGTATATTTGCATCCCACAAACGAACAGTATCAGTATGAGTTACAAGAAATTGTAAAGAAGTGCCAGTCAGGTGCCGCAATGAATGATCCAGCTTTTGGTGGCATTGGCTGGCATAGATCGGCGTCGGACAACAGCCTGTTCAATACCCTAAACGAAATCGCAGGAAACAATTTTGTAAATAGGTGGCTAAATCGGGAGTTCAAAGGTAACGCCAAGGTCGTCAGACAGTATTACTCGAAAGTTGAAAGTCCTGAGGAAATGAAAGACTGGATCAGATTAAAGCCAAGCACACGGGACATGATAAAGGACGGCGCGGTTGTTTGGCTAATCGACTCCAAAGAAACCTGCTGCCAATGGGAAGGAGTTTCGATGGTAGCACTAAAGCTCGCCCAATTTTCCTATTTACCATCAGTTTGGTGGCGTAATCCCACCTTCAGTGCGCAGGTCAGTCAAATAACTCCCAAGAACATTTCTAGCGTAAGCAATGGGCAGGATGGAACCGCCACCGAAGTTCGTAAAGACACTGTCAATAAATGAAGTATCATCCTTTACCAAAGACAGATGCTGACGAGCCCTTTTAATTTTGACTTCGTATTTTGGAGCTAAATCAGACCGGAACTTATCAATGTGCTCAGCGATGATCCCCAACTGAAATGTTAACGCCTGAGCCGCACGAAGAAGTGACCCCTCCCAAAAGGGACTTTCATATGATTCAATTCGGTCTAAGATTTCATAATCCATATCCAATCCTCGCCGCGCGAATGTACTCAATAGTAGCGTCAAAGTGTAGTCATTTGAAATTTTTGGACAAACTTAAATTTACAGTACCCTGAAATGGATTCTAGATCGTTTAAAACGTATGGCGCCGCCACAATTGACTTGGCTTCGAAGGTTATTTCGAGGTTAGCGCTACATAAGGTCATTACCCAGAATTATATAGAGGTAGAGGGGGTCCAAAACCCCACAATTTATTCAGACAGGTGCTAAGCCAGCGACTTCATGGCCAAATCAAATTTCTGGTTAAGACCGAGGAGCTCAGCGCAAAATGGCTTAGCTCCCGAGCAGTTTCGAAGTGCTAAACGAGCGTATTGCCTTCTTTAAAAATGGCGAATACCATTTTAAGATGAAGAAAATACTAAGCGTTTATCTCCTGTTCCTAAATATCAGTCCAGCGCTAGCATCGTCCTATGTTTTCTCGAATTGCTGGAAGTATTCGGGCATTAGAGCCACCGAAGAACATTCATATGGCGAAGAATTATTCCTCTGGAAAACAGGGGGTGAGTATGAAGGGGTCTTTATCTTTCAGTGCGGGATGAGTGGGAGCCCAATCAGAGCGTCTCTAGAAAAAGTAGTCTTTGATGAGAAGTCCAAAAAGGTGTCATTTTCTGCAATGTATTCGTCGGGTCTCTCTATGAGTAAAGATGCAAAGCAATTGGAACCAACAAAAGAAAGTATCAACTTTCAGGGCGAAATAAAAAAGAGCGCGATTGAGGGAATGTTGAAGTTTACTTCGGCTCAAAGCTGCGAGAAAGGGCCTAACTTTAAGATCAAAATCGCGAAGTTACCCAATTGTTCGGAAGTGGAGTTCGAAAAACAGTTTTACGAGGAACGTCGTTCGGGCTCTAAGTAATTGGTCAAAAACTAATGGGCCTGTTGAAAAAGTCCCGGTGCATATTGGCGATAAGCTCGAATCTTGTTTAGATCGATTTGAGGGAAATTGCCATGCAGGGACAACATCAGTACCAGCCAGAACTCTTCAGCCAGATTGACTACGAGCAACTTATTCCGAGAAGTCACCTTTTGCGAAGGATCGACCGGGTTTTAGATCTTGGATTTTTACCAGGGATCACAAAGTCTTTTTACGCTGAAGAAAAAGGCCGTCCGTCGATTGCCCCTGATATTTTCGTTCGCATGGTTTTTTTGCAGGCTCTTTACGGGATCGATTCCGACCGCCAGCTTTGCGAAGAGGTCGGTTACAATTTGGCGTACCGTTGGTTTTGCAAACTTTCGTTGACGGACAAAGTTCCTGATCACTCATCGATCACGCGAATTCGAGATCGCTTCGGCGAAGAAACGTTCGCGGTGATTTTCAAAAAAGTCGTCGAGCAGTGTCAGCAAGCCGGTCTCGTGAAAGCCGAGCAAATCATGATGGACGGCTCGATCATAAGAGCCAATGCTTCTATCTACAATATGGTCGAGCGCGAAGGTGAAAAGAGCAAAGATGATGACGTCGATCCTCCTCAGTCAGGAACCTCAATTTATTCGAAAGATGGTTTGAGTAATAACGATTTTCGTCAGCGTCAGATTGAAGGCAAAAAGATTTCCAACAAAACCCATGTAAGCAAGAGTGACCCCGAAAGTGGCCTTTCGGGGAAAGCCGGCGAAGCGAAGTCACTTGCGTACAAAACGCATTCCGCTATCGATGCGGGCTCACGCGTGATTGTTGATTGTCATGTCACGGCCGGTTCGGTCAGTGAGGTTAAAGTTTTTCAGTCGCGAATCGATGTGATCGAAAATAACCTGGGATTAAAGATCGGTGAAATCATCGCAGACCGTGGCTACGGCTCCGCGGAGAACCTGGACGAGCTTAAAACTCGAGGCATTACTTCCAACATTCCGCTTTGGAGCTCGAAAGTCGGTGAAACTTTTTTTAAAGAAGTCGAAAGCGGTTTTAAGGTCGATATGGAATTAAAATCAGTTATCTGTCCCGAGGGACACTCGATGAAGGGCCCCATTCATGATGAGGCGGGGCACCGTGATCTGTACTCGCTCGCTAGAAAGATTTGCCTCGCTTGCCCGAGGGCAAAAACTTGTCTGACCGAGCACGAGTTTAAAACGCGCGGGAAAAGGTTCGCAGCGCCCATTCATCACCGAATTTTCTCCGAAGTTTTAGAGAAGCAGAAAGAGCCAGAGTTTAAAGCTAAGCTCTGGCAAAGAATGTGGAAGATGGAAGGAATTTTTGCTGAAGCAAAAAATAATCACGGGCTTCGTCGCGCGCGATACCGCGGTCGTTGGAAAGTTCAGACCCAAGTTTACGTGATTTCGACCGTTCAGAACCTCAAGCGACTGGCAGGATCGGTTTTTGACGGTGTCGTCGCGAATTGCGCGAAGTTCTTAAAAATCCATATCTGGCTGGTTAAATTCGAAAAATCTTGGGCGCTTGGCAAAAAATCTCGCTCAAATCTGCTGTTTTTCAACAGGCCCATTTGGTTATTGACCGTAAGTTTTTACAGGGAATAGCATCATTTCAATGAAGATAGTCGCGATTATGTTTGTATTTTATGTCGGTGCAGCATTTGGATCGGTTAGGTGCCCGAACAACGACATTTCCAAAGTTGATATCAAGTCTTTAGAGATTGACGATGCCAACACCGGGGCAATGAGTCTCAAGTTCAATAACGGCGTGGCTACGGCCAAAATTGATTCTCACCAAAACACCGCGGAATGGGAATACACAGTCAAGAAAGATGAATACGTAACTCTTTGGACTGCCCCGAAAAAACTTCGCGTATTGACAATAAATAAGAATCACCTCAGCGGCAGTGGAAACAGCAAT
>CALCCV010000003.1 GCA_937900305.1 uncultured Pseudobdellovibrionaceae bacterium
CCACCCATCATCATGCCACCGTTCATCATCATTCCGGGCATCATCTGACCGCCCAGCATCATGTTGCCTGCTGGAAATCCTGGAATCATTCCGCCGCCCCCAAGTCCCCAAGGTCCGTTCATGCCGAACGGACTCATGCCGGGGAGGTACATTCCACCACCCATCATACCTTGGCCTTGTGCCCAAGGTGGCATTCCAAAAGCGCCGCCCATTCCCATGCCGCCGTACAGACCGCCACCGATGCCAAATGGACTCATCATGCCGTAAGGCCCTTGACCAAATCCAGTGCCGCCCATACCACCGCCGCAGCCGAAACCGCCGAATGAAGTTCCGCCACCGAGGGCCCCATAAATGCCCGCAGCGAAATAGGGAAACCCATAACCAAAAGCTGGCATAGACTGCGTTGGCCAACCCAAATTCGCATTGTACGACTGCTGTTCACTGTTGTAGCGAGAACCTAAGACCGTACCGAGCACACCGAGGCCAAGGTTCGTAAAGATGCCAGGCCAGTCGCGCTCTTCAGAAATGCATTCGATACACACGCCGCCTTCGGCAATGGACTCTTGCTCGTCAGCCATGCGATCTTCGAAGCGAGTTTTGGCGCTGTCGATTTTGTCTTCGGCCGCTTCAATCGCTTTCTCTGCATTCTCGAGGGCCTTTCTCAGCTGCCTTACCTTCGCGTAAGTTGACGGATAGTTGTCGATCGCGTCGGTGCAGGACCCCGAGTCTGAATCAGCCTCTTGGTATTTAGATTCATTGCAAACCGCGGAGTGGATTGAGCCTGTCGTCTGGTAATTGCAAACTCGGCGTTTCCAATCATCTTCTTCGAAGGGCGACATGCGATCACTCACTCGGTCGCCCTCTGATGGGCCATCAAAATAGTCTCCACAGGCGCGGTCAGACGATTTCATGTGCGAGAGGATTCGAGAGTCATAGCCATCTTTAAAATGGTCTTCGATGACTGTGGTGTATTTTTCGAGATCCTTTTCTGCGTCTTCTAGCTCTTTCTCTTTGTCGCGCAGTTTGTCGCGAGCTTCGTTGATCTTTTTCTTGTTCGCTTTCACATCAGCTTTGTAATCTTTCAAAGCTCGGCCACCCTTATAAGGGTAAGGACAGGACTGCATGCCACCATACATACCGGAGCCCCAGACGCCTCCACCGATCATGCCGCTGGCACCCATCATACCGCCATACTGAGCGCATGCTTTCCAAGAGAAGAAAACAAGCATTGCCAGCATGCCAAGATATTTTATCCATCGAATTAACATAGAGGGCCTCAATCCTTTGCGGTTCACTCCTATCCTATCGTAAGACGGTCGAGAGGAATTAACCCCAATTTAGAACAACACGTCTTACGTCTTTAAAAACTGGACGAAGGATCCATCGATTTTTCTTGGAGGCGATTAGACCCACCGCTAGACTGGGGAGATGGATGAGAAGCCCAAAGTACTGTGCGTAGACGACGAGGTTCACAATCTCGAAGCCCTCAGTCGACTTTTGCGAAAAGATTTTCAAGTTGTCACTGCCAATTCAGGTAAAGAAGCCTTAACCATTTTGAAAAATCCCGAAAACCAATTTTCAGTGATTATCACTGATCAACGGATGCCCGAAATGACAGGCGTCGAGCTTTTGGCGGCTTCCGAGAAAACTCAAGGTGAAGCAATTAAGATCATGTTAACCGGCTACAGCGATATGGAAGCCATCATCGACGCCGTCAATAAGGGCCACATCTATCGATATATCGCCAAACCCTGGGATTCGGTGGACTTGATTCAAACTGTGAAATCCGCAGCCGAACTCTTCAACACCAAAAATCTGCTGCGCAAGAAAAATGATGAATTGGAATTGGCCTATAAAGATCTTAAATCTTTGGACGAAGCCAAAAGCCGATTTATGATCCTAATCAATCACGAATTAAAAACACCACTCACGTCGATATTGAATTTCACATCTTTACTAGAGAATTCGCAGCTAGACGACGAGCAGCGTTTGAGTGTCAATCACATCCACCGCAACGGACAGCGACTGAGAAATTTGATCGACGATACTTTAATGATTATGCGGGCTCAAACCAATCAAATTCGAATCGAAGTTTTACCTATTTTGATCCAAGATCTGACAAAAATTTTAGATGCTTCTTTATTTCATGAGCTCGAGAAGAAAAGCCTTACTCTTAAACAAAGTATCGAAGAAATGAATTTGAATACAGATCCTCGCCTCTTTCGAGAAATTTTAACTAAAGTTTTTCACAATGCTTTGAAGTTTTCACCAACTGGCGGCCAGCTTTCGTTTACAATCGTCAAAGATGGAAAGGACCTCGTAGCCACCCTTTCAAATCCAGGACAAAGCTTCGACCCATCTCCCTATTTGACGAAAACCTCCATTTTTGTGACTTCGGAAAACATTATGAATCATTCGCAGGGACAAGGCCTGGGGTTAGCCATCGCAAAAATGCTGGCGGACCTTCTTGGCGGACGCATGACGATCTCGTGTGACGATGGTTTGGTGACGGTGTCAGTCCGAATTCCCAATCAGGTATCCGACGCTACGACCGTCGAGTCTTCTCGCCGAAGATAGACCTCGAAAGTCACGGCCGACCTCTTGCAGAGGCCGGTCACATGGAAATTAATAAAATTCTGATTCTCTTGTTTTTAGTCGTGAACTTCCCCGCCTCCGCGGATCAAATCATCGATGTCGAACTTGGCGATAGACCCAAACTACCTCTCAAAAGTCACCAAATTTGGATCCAGGATCGAGCGCTCCTCTCGGCGCAAGCCATAGACGGTCGCCTGATTCTTGAACCGAAAAAAGTGGGTCGAACCGTTCTTAAAATGGGCCCAGAAATTTTCGATGTGCGAATCACTCATCCAAACAGTCGGGCCCTCAACAAGGATTTACAAGGCGCTTTAAAAAGAACGCTGGGTTTAAAAATCGGCCACGTCGATGGACAATTGGCGATCACCGGAAATCTACTGCGTTGGCGAGATTGGCAAATTTTAGCTGAAGCCGCTGAACAACATCGAGTGAGTTATCGGTTCAGCGCAAATCTTTCGCCTGATTTGCTCAAAGAAGTCAAAAGCGAGTTCGCGCAGCTGCAAAGGAGCAACGGACTCACGCCAGCCCCTCTGCTTTTTGCGAAATTTTTTGAAGTTCGAATTCCAAAAGGGAATTCCCACATGGCTTCCTATCGAAATCTTTTGGAACCCTACGGTCTCGCCGTGAAGGAGGACCGCACGGCCCTGGTGACTGAGCCAGTTGTAAAAGTCGATATTGTGGTTTCGGAGATCCGCAGAGATCTCACGCGCAGGTGGGGGCTCGAGAATGCCGGCGAAACCTCCGCGCAAATTTTGCCCAACAAACTCATCATCAATGGAAATCTCATGGGCACATTAAGAGCTATGGAAGACGACGGAAATGTTCGCATCCTTGCCAACCCCAATATTTTGGTGCGCAGTGG
>CALCCV010000004.1 GCA_937900305.1 uncultured Pseudobdellovibrionaceae bacterium
AGGGAACTCATCACCAACTCATCGACAAAAAGGGTGATTACCATGGCTATTTTCAGTTGCAGATCGACCCGACCAGGTAGCGATCGGAATTTAACGGAACAACAAAATTAAATTTTCTGGAGTTTCGGGAACATAAATTTGATCCAAAGGCTCCCACGCCAAACTTTGCCACTGCAACAGTTGAAAAAGTTTGTGATCGGCTTTTCGTTCAGAAATGACAGCAAAAATATCATCTTCATCGATCAGATCTTGCACGTGATTCAAAACCCATTCTGAATTGAACAGCACGAGCGAAAATGCGGGATTTTTTCTAGCAAAAGATCTGACGCCTTCACTAGCGAGCGGAGTGAGATCAGGCGTTGCATTGGGATCGCATTCGCGCAAGATCAAGATTTTTTCAGCTATTTTGGCGTATTCAAAGATCGCCGATCCTGTGATGACTTCACAACGTTTGACAACCAGAAGGGCGGCTTTGACTTGGCTAAACACTCCTCGTGGCAAGCTTTCTTCGTAAGGTGGCAACCAATAGCCGTGGTCGTCAATGACCGCAAGGTAGGATTGTGTCGCGCCTGACAGGCGATAACCAAGCTTTTGAAAGATGGGCGAAGATGAGTCCAGCTTACCTTCAGTTTTATAGAGAACATCCAACTTAGGCATTGTCAGATCTTGTTGGAATCCCCCGGCTTGCAGTTCAAACAACAGGCGACTCAAAAGGTTTCGGTGAGCTAAAGTTTGCAAAGTTTTATTTTCTTCGATCGGCTCAATTAAAAATTGGCGGACCATCTGCTGAAGCTTATTGTCTAAGGTCATTTGCGAGCCATCCACATCGTTGCCCTTTAATGATTTCATCATCGTGGGTAAGGATTTGAGGATGCGTTGTCGGTCTTGCAAACTTAGATCGCGAAAGGCCTTGAGCCAAACCTCTTTCAGGTAGGTCGCCATACTGAGGTCGTTGAGCTCTTTGAGGTTTTCCGACAATTCAGAATCGAAATTGAGTTTATCCAGTGTTTGGCAGAATTCGTCGTGATCATAGTATCGAACACCCGAACGACAGTAGGCTCGCAAAGTTAAAAGAGTTTCATGCCAAGCTTTGGGCCGCCAAGTTTCGTTTGTGTCCATTTCAAGCTCGCCCTCCTTCAAAGCATAGATCAATTCAGCGAGGGCTTGGCGATAGTTGAGTTGCGTAGATTTCAGTCCCATGGCTGTTTCTAGCCAGGCGCGAATGACGGCCATATCGACGGCCCGTGGATTTCCCAACTGCGCGATTCCTAAAAAAATGCTTGCTCCCTGCACCTGAAAAAGTTGGGGACGCTCTTCCGACACCGCAATCGTCAAACTGGGTCTGGCTGGATCGAGCTGACGCAGAAAAAATTCAGTCGAGGCCATTCGTTTTTCAAACTGACTCACCTTTTGGAAAATTTTCGGCGAGATCAATTTCGCGGATCCGTTCACACGACAATTGAAAATATCTTGCCGCTCGGATTGAGTGACATACCATTTTATCTGACGAACATATTGAGATTGAAAACAGGTTCGCTGCGGATTCGAAAACGCGAGAACAACGAGGGATAGGATCAAGGTCAGGAGCAAGATCCATCCGGTTTTAACTGATGTCGCCATAATCCCTTGGATATACTGGAAGACCCTACATTTCACAAACTTCTCATACACCGAAGTGGGACTTGCGCAAAATCTTCACGCGGCTCCGTCTAAAGTTTGATCAGCGCTAGCGAAAATAAGGCACCTGACGGCCATTTTTGCAAAATCCAGACTTCATTGGCTCGACCTGGAATCCGATCAGAAGTGATGAAGAAGTTGAATTTTTCATGGTCCTGGAAGATCTCTTTGGCTTGCGTGGGGTTGGGCTTCGGGGTCTTGACACCTGGTTTGGTTCGGTCTGAATGGCCCGCGAGTTCGATGAATTCGCTGCCGACGATGGCAGTGGGTAAATACAAGCTGGCGCGCGTGAAAACTTTTTTTCGCGACAACTCTCCGGCCATGAATATCGAAGTGATTTGTGAAGGTGATTTACAGCTTCCAGTGGTGCGCCTTCAGCGCGACGGTGAACTCTCGGTTTTTCCAGGCCGTCTCGATACCCTGGGTTTGGTTTCGGCTATGTGCAAGGATCGGCTAGGTGTGGTCGACTTGGGCCTTGAATTGACCGTGCGTGCAGCGTTGATTGAACGCATGGACCCCTTCACGGCGACAGCCAGGTTAACGAAAGAACTTTATTACAATTTGAAGGCGACAAATCTGACAACGGGACGCCGAGTTGGTGCGGCGGATGCCCAAGGCACCCACTGGTCTTATGATTTGCAAGCAGCCCAACAAGCGCAGGCGGGCGCTCTCACCTTACCCATCGACGGCACTGAAAAATTTCTGGTTTCAGATCGCATCTTTTTTTCTATCGACGTCAAAGACTGAGCAAAAGAATTTTTTTCGCCAGCTCACAAGCGTTGGGTTTCAAAAATCTCTGTCAATCTGAGTTTGCTCTTGATCTTAGGACTGATCCCAAGTCAAAATTCAAGTCGCGCATTGAGGAGAAGCAATGATTCAGTCCCCACGAATTCCCAACCAAAAAGCTCCACTGAAAACTCGGCGAATGATTTGGCTCGCGATGACCGCAAGTTTGGTGATGTATTTCATTTTGGCTTATCTGCAACGGGATTCTCAGGCGCCGTATGCGGAAGAGATAGACAGCTTTACGCTCATCATTTATTCCATTTCTATTGTGACGGCCGCTGGCTCGGTGTTGCTGCCTCGGCTGGTGAAAAATTCTCGGATGTCAGCGATATCGGTTGAAATTGCCCAGTGGGCGTTGGCCGAAGCGACGGCGATTTATGGTTTAGTTTTAGAGGTGGGTCATCATTCTCCGAGATACTTCGGATTGCCACTGATGACAGCGGGGCTGGCGCTGATTCTGTATTTGGCCCCTCGGATGGATCAAACTTCGGGCCGGCCGATTCAATGAGCGAGCGAGGTGATCTTTGGCTCGCACTTTGATTCTCTTGGCCCATCCGAATCTAAAAAGATCGCGCGCCAATAGGCTGATTAAAGATCAGCTTCTGAATATTCCCGAGACCGTTTTGGTAGATCTCTATGAAGAGCATCCTTATTTTTATATTCCGGTGGCGAAATACAAAGCGCTACTGAAAGACTGTGATCATGTGGTCGTCCAGTGCCCACTCTATTGGTACAGTGTTCCCGCACTTTTGAAACTTTGGTTCGATGAAGTTTTGGAGTTGGATTTTGCCTATGGGACCGGTGGTGATGCGCTGAAGGGGAAATCTTTTTTTCTGTCGATGACGGTGGGCGGAGACAAAGAAGCCTATTGTTCAGAGGGAGACAATCGTTTGCCACTTTCGGAGTATTTGAAGCCACTCAAACAAACGGCGTTGATTTGCAATATGAACTGGCTTGAACCCTGTGTTTTATTTGGCGCGGGCCTTTGTTCTGACCCTGAGTTGTTAGAACATGCGCAACGAGTTCAAACTCTCGTGCGGGACCTAACCCTGAATGGTTATCAGCGAACAGAGGTCCAACCATGAGTCACGGTTTACTCTTCACCAGTTTTTCATTTTTACTGGCGACGGTGGTGTTTGTTCCGATTGCGATGCGCTTGGGATTGGGTTCGGTGCTTGGTTATCTGCTCGCAGGTGTGATCATTGGTGCCCAAGGTTTGGGATTGATCACCAATGGTGAAGACATCATGCACTTTTCTGAATTCGGGGTTGTGCTGTTGATGTTTTTGGTCGGATTGGAGTTGCAGCCACGCAAGCTTTGGAATTTACGCGCCAAAATCTTTGGCGTGGGAAGCTTACAGGTGGGGGGGATCGCCCTCTTAACCGTACTTGCAAGTGGAT
>CALCCV010000005.1 GCA_937900305.1 uncultured Pseudobdellovibrionaceae bacterium
CTGAACTCCGTTTTCAAGCTCCGAAAGCTTCGCCTCCGAATCCCTTTTCATTTCCTCGAACTTTTCCATCTGTCGGTAAAATGGTTCCGCCGAAATCGTTAGAGGAAGAGTCGCAAGTCTTGCCGCCAGCGTGTCTATCTGTGATTGGCAGGAATAAATTTGCGCTTTTGCTCGGTCCACTTCTTTTGCAAAAGGATTCACTCGGTGCGTTTTAAGGGCTGACTGATGGATTTCCTTTGCCACCGAAGGATCGTTCAAGAGTTTGACGGCTTCATTCCAAACGATGGGCTCTACTTCTTTGGCAAGAAATCTCTGGGGGTGGCAAATGCATTTTTGCTTAATCTTCTTTTCAAACTGCTTTGAGGTCCTTGAGTGCTCATAGTAGCCGATTTTTCCTGATCTCCCATGGGACGATTTTCCGAGCATTCTATCGCCACAGCTTCCGCAGTGCATGAGGCCTGTGAGAATATAAGGATAGCGACTTGCCATGGAGTACTTGTTCCGGCACTTATTTTTGTTAAGCGTTTCATTCACTTCATCAAAAGTTTCACGGTCAATGATGGCAGGCCATACCGCTTCGGTTTCAATCATCTCTCCTTTTTGCGTAAATACTTTCACGCCAACATAAGCTTTGTTTCTCAGCATCGCTTGCAAATTATCAATCGTGAAAACTCCCAAACGAGTTTTCCCGCTTCCTTCTCGCTCTCTCTTGACCCGGTACCCTTGGGCGTTGAGCCACTTGATGGTATTTGCTAGAGTTCCCTCTCGGCGAAAGGCTTTAAACGCTGCTACCACATTTTTAGCTTCTGCTTCATCTATTTCAAGATACCCGAGCTTTTCAGGATTTCGTTTGATCTTCCCCCCTTTGAGTGGACACCGACAACCACGAAAGGAAGGGAAAAATTATGGCCAAAAAGTTATTTGAGAGGTACGATGACCACTTCAAGACCCAGGCGATCCGTCTAGCTCAAGAGTTGGGTCCAAGTCGCGCAGCCAGTCAGCTCGGTGTGACGACATCGATCTTACAGTACTGGAGGAAGGCTCATCAAGTGAAGAAGAAGATTTCCAAGGAAGAACAAGCAAAACTCGATCACGAAGAGCTTCTTCGCCTGCGTAAAGAGAACGCTGAGCAGAAGCAAGTGATCTTGATTTTGAAAAAGGCAGCGGCTTTTTTCTCCAACGACCAGCAGAAGTAAAATACCTGCTGGTCGAGGATGTGAACACGGTCAACGGTGTGACCGTGAAGAAGGCGTGCGAAACACTGGATGTTTGTCGAAGTGGTTACTATGCATGGTTGTCGAAAAAGCCAAGCTCCCGGAAGCTTGAGGACGCACGTTTACTGCCGCGTATTCGAGCCATATACGAAAAAAGTGATGAAACCTATGGTAGCCCAAGGGTAACAGCCGAACTTCGAGCCGAAGGCGAAGTCGTCAATGAGAAGCGCGTTGCTCGTATCATGCGTGAGAACGAGATCGCGGCGGCTCAAGCAAAGAAGTTCAAAATCCAGACGACTGACTCGAACCACGATCTACCGATCGCAGAGCGAGTTTTTGAGACCGAACATGCAGATAGCGTGATGGCACCCGATCAAGTTTACGTCGGAGACATCACGTACATCTGGACTGAGGAGGGATTTTTGTTCCTCGCGATTTTCATGGATATTTTTACTCGCAAGATCGTTGGCCACAAAGCCGATGACAACATGCGAGCCGAGCTTGTGTTAAATGCACTGTCGATGGCGCTTGGCCGCCAGGATGTCGAGCGCGATCGTCTCGTTGCTCACAGCGACCGCGGCTCTCAATACGCGTCTGAAAAACTGCGCGAGCGCATGGAGCTCTTAGGAATTATTGCGAGTATGTCGAGGAAAGGAAATTGCTGGGACAATGCTCATTGCGAGAGTTTTTTCCATACACTGAAAACAGAACTGGTCTACAAAAGATCGTTCAAAACCCGAGAAGAGGCAAAGCAGGCAATCTTTGAATGGATCGAGTGCTGGTACAACGCCGAAAGGCGTCACTCAAGCATCGGCTATATGGCTCCAAACGAGTACGAGAAACTGGCGAAAGCATCATGAAACCCGTGTCCACTTTTTTGGGGGAAGATCAGTTTAAAACCCAGAGGGATTGATCCACCGTTAAAGAGTCCGCGCTGAGCTCTGGCATTGAAATTTGCAGCCACTCGTTCAGAGATTTGGCGTCGTTCAAATTGTGCAATATTTGCGACGATAAATAAAACCATCTCTCCAGCAGCATTGGTTGTGTCGAAATTCTCCCTCAGAGAATAAAACCCACAACCGTTTTCCTTCATCAAATCCCAAATATCAGAGAAATCTTTGATCGATCGTGAGATTCGGGAAAGTTCTGTCACCATCACAAGATCTGTTTCTTTTTGCCTGATCGCATGAAGGAGTTTTTGTAGTTCTACGCGATTGGTGTTTTTTCCAGATCTTGCCCGGTCAACGTAGACTTTAACAATCTTACCGAATTGGCCATCGAGGTTCTTCATTTTTACCGTGGTTCGAAGGCGCTCTTCTTGATTGCGAATGGACCCTTCTGGATTTTCTGCTTGCTCTTCTGTGGAGACACGAATGTACAAAGAAATTCTAAAATTGCCAGCAGAGTTTGGTTGGCTTTTTTTCATACGTCACCCATTGAACCGAGCTTGCCTGCAGTGAAATCTTCAAGCTCAATCTTTCTTCGCATTTCCCAAAGTTCGCATTCTGAATTTTTAAGAACTGAAAATATCTCTGATAGACCCTCTAAAGACCTCGACAAGCGGCTTAGATCCATAACAAAAACGACGTCGATCTCTTTATTTTGTGCGGCATAGAGAATTTTGCGAAGGCCTGACCTTTGCCTATCCAAACCGGAGCGAGCAATATCAGAAAAGATTCTTGTGGAGCTCAGGTATAGGGGATGTTCCGCTGAAGAAAGCTGCCCAAAGAGCACCTTTTCTTGTAAGGAGGAGCTTGTTTCACCAGCCGACCTGATATAAAGTCCAACCTTTTTTTGACTTGTTTGAATACAATTATCCACTCGCAACCTTCTTTCGATTTGTTGTTGCGATGGAATCTGTAAAACGAACTTTTACGAACCTGGCACTTTCAATATAGATGAATTCGCCCAACTCTTCAAGAATCATTTTCTGTTTAGCTTCTTCAATTTTGGAATTTTTAATTTTCACCTCTGGGTTAAATGGTTTGCGGCGGTACATCACACACCTCTAAAGCAGAAACTCTTGGCAACTCGTGCCTGTTTTCTATTGCCTCAAATTTCAGTTTCTTTACTCTTGCGAAATTGTATTTTCAGCACTCTGGGATTCATTTTTGATTGGGGTAAGGGTCTCTTTTGGTTTGAGCTTCGGTGTGCGGGATTTTTTCTCCAACTCAATCGAGGAGAGGAGCGCACTGAGATCAACCGACTCGCCGGCAAGACGGGCGCGCTTTGCTTTATCAAGCGCCATTTGAATAATTCTTACCTCATCAAGGTGGCATTTTTTAAGGATCGAAAAGTCATTTTGTAATAGCCGATCTGAATATTCGGCGACGACGTGGTTCACCATATCTGAACGAGACACTGAAATTGCGCCTTCAAATTTCTGCTCCACTTGTGTAATCCAATCGTCAATTTTTGAGAGGAGATCTTTTGAGAGTGTCACGCGCTCTTGCTTCTCTTTTTTTGCTCCCATTTCTTTGTCTAGGCGCATAGACTTTCGATCTTTCTTTTGGTCGATATTACTTTGCGCCAAATCTTCGTCTACTTGCTCCATCGAACATCCTCCTCGTAGATAAACTTGTAGTGTCCTGGAATAAAAACTTTGCCACTTTCTTGAATTTCATCAGGCACCCAGATTTTTTTTACG
>CALCCV010000006.1 GCA_937900305.1 uncultured Pseudobdellovibrionaceae bacterium
AATGATCCTTACGTCGGTGATGTTCGCGGCTATTTCTGCTGACGCTCAGACCAAACGCAGAACTCCTGCGACTTCACCCTCAACGAGTTCCGATGAGTTCTATGGAAACTACAGTGGTTCGCGATCCGTGGCGTCCTACGGTGAGGACTGGGAACTGCACTTGGTCGATGTTCAAGGCCTCTTTCGCTCATTCAAACCTTACAAAAATTCTGATACCTATTCTTATTTGTCGGTGCGTGGCAGTCTGTCTCGCAAAATCAAACCGCAAATTCAGGTGGGTGGTGAGGCTGGATTTCTCAGCCAAAGCGGCGGGCCGTCTAGCATTAGTTACTTTGAGGTGATTGGATTTGGAACCTATAATTTTGACACTGATCTTCACGAGTCGTTTTATGTCAAAGGCGGTTTGGGTCTTTACGCGGTTCCGGAAGAGTTTGACGATGGCTATAAAAATGAACTCGGGTTTTTCGCCGGGGCTGGTAAACGATTTTATATGTGGAACAAAATTCATTATTCACCGGAGCTTCGACTGACAAAACGAGGGAGTTTGGATGTGGAGATCAGTCTCAACTTTGGCAGCTTTTCGGTCATGTTTTGAAGTTAAAAAATCTGTTTATCATTCTATTGGACCTATTTCTGATCTCGTGGTCTTCTTCGGCCATGAGCTTTCAAAAATCAGTAGAGTCCGGTGAAGTGATCGTTCTATCAAAAACCAAAACGACCGATGAAATCTTATTGGTGATCTCTTTCAACGAAGACGGCCTGAAGGCCTTGCCTGTTTCAGGGACGGCGTTGGGCGGTAAAAGTTTAGAACTCTCGGACATTTTATCCTCTGACATTTCGCTTCCAAATCTTCGCGCCAGTTTTTTAGCAAACTCGCGAGATCTTAAAAGTTCAGCTAAAACATATTCTTGGTCTGAAGTGAAATTTCCATTTTCTCTAGATCAGCGAGTTAGCTGGGCTTTTGGAATGACTTACTTGGATCATCAAAATGAAACCGGAATTGCCGAAAGCGTTTTGTTTCAAAAGGAAATTCAAGCACCTGTGCACATGGGTGAACGCATTTCGTGGCGGCCCCATTTGGACTATGAAACAGAAGTGGGGCTGCTCGTCGATTTGAAAAAACCGAATAAGGTTGGCTACTTTTTGGCGGTGGATTTTACTGATCGTGGAGTTCAGGTGATGAACTATGTGAAAAGTCAACCTGCACCGAGCTTTCGAAAAGCGAAATCGTTTGCCCAGGGTTTGGGACTCGGTTCGATCGCAGTTTTTGGCGATGCCCGAGTGTGGCCAATGTTGGGTGCCGACCTGGATTGGAACGGGCAGCGGGTGCAGGCTCTGCGAGCCACCGATTGCGCCATTCCGATTCAGGGATTTTTAGAGCGGGTGAAAGAGGGCCAAGCCAATCAATCAACTCCCGCCGCTAGAGATTTCGACGTTATTCTGACTGGAACTCCCGGAGGAGTGATTTTTCGCGGACCTTCAACATGGGAATCCGTTCGACTTTTCTTATCGACCTTTTCGATGACGGGTGCCAAGAAGGCATGGCTGTCTCGTTTTGCTTTTATGAAACCTCAAGATCGATTGAGTTTCAAAAGTTCAGAATTAGGTTATGGCGAAATCCAGGTCGCTCCGGATTAGAATCTGTCTGACAGTTTTTTTTATTGCAGCTTCATTGGGGTGTGGGTCGGCAAAGGTCATGTTCCGCGCCGCCGAGTTCTCTGCCAATTCCGATGAAAATCAAACGTTGAGTTCATGGGAATCGATGCCGGTGGAGTCGCTGGGGGCGCTGAACTGGGGATCTGATTCTCAAGGTCAGGCTTGGTCAGCCGTCAGCCTTCGACGTAGAGCTCAGCAGTTTGATGAAGGCGGGGAGTTTCTTCGTTCATTCAAGGTGCGGTGCTTACGCCATCTTCCTGAAGTGAAAAATCTTTTAATTCCCCAAAAATTTTCTCTAGAGGGAGTTATCGAAACTGCTCCTGCACATCGTTTGAGTGAAAAATCAGTTTTGCAAATGGGGATGATTTTTGATTGGTCGGTTTGTGCGACTTTGGCGCCAAGCGATTTGGCTTCGACTGATGCCTACAGTGCGGCGATGTTTGGGACTGATGGAGAAGCTGGATGGATCGGCATCTACACACCCAGCGGGAAACCCATCGACGATAGTTCTCTGTTGCCGCTGCTGTTGTCTTTAGATTTGCGGTGGAACTTTTTGACAGTCGCTCAGCTAGCGAAAACCAAAAGGTGGCTTCGTAAAATCATTTCTTCGGGGGATGGGCATTTCGAAAAACTTCCTCGCTCCAGCAAGATTCACATCAACAATCACCAAACGTGGCGTCTGGCCCTTCGTGCTACGGCGGCAAAGATTTTGCGAGACGAAGCGGAATTGATAAAAACAAAAGAGCTGCTTTTAAAACACGTGCCCGCCAATTTTGCTGCGCCTGAAAACTGGCACCCTCGAGTTGATTGCCCTGAGCAAGCGAAAGCGTATGGGGGAATTGACTTTCAAACGCGGGATGCTCTTCATTACCACGTCTTCAATCTCTTCGCCTACGCTCAGATATT
This sequence comes from uncultured Pseudobdellovibrionaceae bacterium, assembly GCA_937900305.1. Lineage (GTDB taxonomy): Bacteria > Bdellovibrionota > Bdellovibrionia > Bdellovibrionales > Bdellovibrionaceae > CALCCV01. The sequence goes on from CALCCV010000006.1 coordinate 2,563, forward strand.
GACTTTCGTCCCTGAAGTTTTGAATCGCGAGGCGTTGTCGGCTATTCACGGAGCTTTTGATTTTTTAAAACCCTATTTTTTAAAAGAGAAACAACACATTGAATTTCTGTGCACCACCGTGAAATTTGATCGGTTGCGTGCTGAAGCTGGAGTGGGGAATTTTAAAAATCAGCCATGGCTTCCGGAGCGCGCTCGAAATGTGTTGCGGCTCGGTCGCCTGAGTTTCCCCGAGATCCGTGATTGGACGACCTCCGTTGTCGACCAGAAATATCAGAGCTGGATTCAATTTGTGGTATTTCTGAAGGCAGACTGAGATTAGAAGTCAGAGGGACCATGGAGCGCGAGCACAGCCTCGGCCTGCGCTGATTTCATAAAAATTTGATCTCTTGTCCCAATCATTTTCGCGGCGCTAGATGAGCCGGCGGTACATGATTTTGTGGGGGCCGATTTTGGGGATGTCAAAAAAATCACCAAAAAAATAAAATCCCATACGTTGATAGAAGTTGAAGGCTTTCACTCTTGCGTTGCACCAGACAAAGTCGACTTTTTGTTTTCGCAAGCGGTCGAGGCCTGAAGAAAGGGCTAAGGCCCCGCAACCTTGTTTTTGATATGAGTTGTCGGTGGCCATTCCTCGCAGCCGGTAGGACTGACCGTAAAAAAATTCAGGCCGACCTTCGTCGAGGAAGGTGGCAATCGATACGAGTCTGGGGCCGACGTAGACGCCGATGTGAAAAGTTGTGGGATGATTGTCGCCAGGATTTTCGCACTCATCGATGGTAGCGAATGGTTTCAGGATTTTTTGGCGCAGGGGAAGGAGATCTGGCAACGAAATCAATTTGGTTTGCGCTTCAAAAATCAAATGATGATCCCGCGTGATGCTTCGTTGATAAAGTTTCGCAGCAAAAATTTCAGCTGGCTACTCTATACCAAGATAGGTGAGCCACGAGGAAGGGAATTTTTCTTGGCGAAGTTCAACTTCGAAAAAGGAAATCCAAGTTGGTGCGCGTGGTTCTTTGAGTAGCGGCATGTTAGCGGTGTGGGGAGTGCGGTTGGCTTTCTTTTGGTTACATGACTTGCAGGCGCTGACCATATTGGTCCAATTTTTTTGCCCTTTGAGGGAGGCTGGGACGACGTGATCAAGAGTCAATTGCTTTGCTCCTAACTTTGTCGCGCAGTATTGGCAGGTAAAGTCATCGCGGAGATAGACATTTTCGCGAGAGAAGCGAACCAATTTGGTTTGTTTCTGCTTTACGTAAGAGCGCAGACGAATGACACTTGGAATTTGAAACGCGCGCGAAACCGACCGTACATAAACCGGTTGGTATTCCAAAATGTCCGCCTTGTCTTGAAACCACATGATCAAAGCTCTTTGCCAACTTACAACCTTCATGGGCTCGTAACTAGCGTTCAATAATAAGACACGCGTCGTTCTGAGGTCCGGGCTTGATTGAAGCATCCTGTTTCTATTTTACAGAACCTTGATTTGAAGTTTCAAGAGGAGAAACTCTTTGGCGGCAAAATAAGATTTATGGTAGAGTAAAGTGGCAGTCCCAATTGAGTCGGCTGGACCCGTTCGCCTTATAGGATTCTAACAATAGTATTTTGTAACAGTACTTTGAGCCTTATATGCTACCGAGCCCGATCGATGAACTTGGAGATATTAAACCCGGTGACCCAATATAAGGCGCACCTGAAACTGAACGAGGAGGCCCCCATGGCCAAGAAGATTTACGTAGGCAATCTGTCCTACAGCGTAGACGACTCATCTCTACACGCTAAATTTGCTCAATACGGCGCCGTTGACTCAGCTCGAGTCATTACGGACCGTGACACAGGGCGCAGCAAAGGATTTGGCTTTGTTGAGATGCCGAACGACGAAGAGGCTGATCGAGCGATCAATAGCTTGAACGGTGGAGACTTCGAAGGTCGCGCAATGAACTGTGCTGAGGCTCGACCTCAGGAAGATCGCCCTCGCGGCGGTGGCGGCGGTGGACCTCGACGTCCGGGTGGCCCGCGTCCAGGTGGACCTCGTGGTGGTGGCGGCGGTGGCTTCGGCGGTGGAGGCGGCGGTGGCCGTAGCGGCGGCGGCGGCTTTGGTGGTGGAGGCGGACGCTTCTAAGAAGCTGTTCTCATTCTACCAATAGTTTAATTCTATTTTGTCGTCTATTTTGCAGACGCTTATTTCTAAACCTCCGCTGAATCAGTGGAGGTTTTTTTTGAATCTCGTTCAATAAATTTTGTCTTCAAAATCTTCGACTTGCTTCTGCAATGATGGAAGACTGTCGTCCTATGAAAGCGATCAGAACGGTCAAAAATTTCTATGTATTGAGCTGTTTTTTTCTGACGTGGCTTTGCGGTTTTTTGGCTTCGGCCGCGGCTGTAGAGTCTGGTGGGGCGGTGGTATCTGCCGCACGTTCCAAGGGTGGCCAGAAGTTGGTGATCCTTGGCGATTCGTTGACTGAAGGTTATGGTGTGGCTCAAACTTCGGCCTTTCCGGCGCTGATTGAAAAAAAAATCCAACTCTCTGGAAAAAAATGGCAGGTCATCAATTCTGGAGTCGGAGGTTCGACCACCGGCTCAGCGCCGTCGCGTATGAAATGGATTTTGCGAGCCAAGCCTGATTTGATTTTGCTTTTTTTAGGCGCTAACGATGGTTTGCGCGGAATCAAAGTTGCAGAGTCTGAAAAAAATTTGGCAGCGGCTATAGCACTTGCGAAACAAGCTAGCGTCAAGTTGGTTTTGGGTGGATTGTATATGCCTCCAAATTATGGCGAAGATTACCGCACTAAGTTTGAAAAGATGTACGTAGATCTAGCGAAGGATCAATCTGTGCGATTGATTCCGTTCATATTGAAAGATGTGGCGGGAGAATCGAAACTGAATCTGGCTGACGGCATTCATCCAAACGAAGAGGGTCACAAAATTATGGCAGAGAACGTCTACGCAGCCATCAAGGATTTATTATGAGTTTGCGGGTCGAGCACCTCAGCAAAGAGTACGCGCAGGGCGAAGCCAAGGTGGCTGTGCTGAGAGATCTTTCTTTCTCGGTTGCCAAGGGCGAAATTGTCGCCGTAGTTGGCGAGTCCGGAAGCGGAAAATCCACGTTGTTGTCCTTATTGGCAGGACTAGATAGTGCTAATGAGGGACAAATTATTGTTGGAGATACCGATCTATTGCAACTCAACGAAAAGCAGGTAACGGCCTTTCGAGCTAGCAACATCGGAATCGTTTTTCAACAGTATCATTTGGTAGACCACCTCACTAGCCTTGAGAATGTCATGTTACCGCTCGAAATCACAAAACAAAGCAATATTAGATCTCGAGCCGTCGCGGTTTTAGAGGAGCTCGGACTTTCGCACCGATTGACCCATTTTCCGACACAGTTGAGTGGTGGCGAATGTCAACGTGTAGCGATTGCGCGGGCGATTGTTTCAGAGCCTAAGTTGCTTTTAGCTGATGAACCGAGTGGCAATTTAGATACTCAGACGGGTGAAAAGGTGATGAGTGTTTTGTTTGATGTCGTACGCAAGCATCAAATTACAACCGTACTGGTTACCCACAGCGAATCCTTAGCCCGCAAATGTCAGCGCGAATTATTTTTGGATCAAGGCCAACTTCGCGAAATTTCCCGTCGGGAGAGGTAACGGTGTTTGCACTACGTTGGGCCATCAAGGGTTTAGTACGGACGCCCGGAATCAGCGCATTTTTTATCGCAAATTTTGCGTTGGGTTTGGTCGGATTTTTATGTGTCGAAGCATATAAAGATTCAATTTCAGAGCACCTGACGGCCAACGCCAAACAAATTTTGGCGGCAGATCTGAGTGTGTCTGTGCGCCGAGAGTTTTCGGACTCTGAGCGGGCGCTTGTTCGCGAGACCTTGCCTCCTGGATCTGAGGTGAGTGAAGTCTACGATTTCTTCTCCATGATTTTTTTTAATGATCAGAGCCGTTTGATCTTGGTGAAGGCCGTAGATTCTTCGTATCCGCTGTATGGCCAACTCGAAATGTCCTCGAAAAAAGTGGTTGCGGGCGGCGATTCAAAAGATCTTTTTGGGAGCCCGAAAATTTGGGCTTATGCTGAGCTTCAAGAGCAAATGGGAATGCAGATTGGCTCCACGTTGAAGCTTGGCAATTTGGACCTCACGGTGTCAGAGTTCATCGAGAAAGATGCAAGTCAGACGTTTCGCGCGGCCAACTTGGCCCCACGGGTTTTTATTGATCGTTCGCTATTGAAGGCCTCTGGTCTTATTCAGGTGGGGAGCACATTTACTCATTCTCTTTTAGTGCGTCTGCCCGCCGGGGCACCAAGTGCAGATTTGCGATCGCAGCTTTTTTCAAAACTTCCTGATCCGGCCATTCAGGTCGACACCTCTGAAACGGCGAGTGAGGACTCGGCGCGGCAGCTCAAGCTTTTTTCAGATTATCTAAGTTTAGTTTCTATCGTCGCACTTTTTTTGGCGTCTATTGGGGCATCTTATTTATTTCGACTGTTTCTTTCGAAAAAATTGAAAGAAATGGCGGTGCTGAGGTGTTTGGGTGTCAGCGCGAACGAAACTATTCAAATTGCTTTACTTCAAACTTTAATTTTAGGTGCGGTTTCGGTCTTTCCCGCCTTGATTCTTGCCCGGGCGTTTATTCCGGTCTTCGCAAGTCTGTTAAACAATATTACGCCGTTTTCAATCAACCCTGGTATCAGTGGGGCTAGCATCGCTATCAGTTTCGCATTGGCTTCCATCGGAAGTTTGTTAATTTGTTTGCCGTTTGCGATCAAAGTTCGAGACTTCAGTCCGGCATTTTTGTTTTCAGAGTTTAGATTGCCATCGACAGTCGATTTTACAAATTGGTCATTGATGTTGCCGGCGTTCTTCTTTTTTTGGGGTTTGGCGATTGTCCAATCGCGCTCAATGAATGTCGGTACGGTGTTTGTTTTGGTCCTGCTGGGTTTTGTGATGATGCTGACGGTCCTGGGTTTAGCGCTTATGAATTTGATGGGGCGGTGGAAGTCTTCGACTGCTAAGTGGAATTTGCGTTACTCTTTAAAAGGTGCGGCCCGCAGAAAATCTTCAACTTTGTCAGTCGTTATCACACTCGGTTTGGCCTCGATGTTGCTAAATATTTTGCCACAACTGAAAGTCAGTTTGCAAAAAGAGTTCGCCACCGATCAGGCCAATTTGCCGTCGTTGTTCTTATTTGATATTCAAGAAGAACAAAAAGACGCTCTTTTAAAGACGCTCAAGCCCCACGAAATCGGGGACCTCACCATGTACCCCTTGGTGCGTTCAAGGGTTCTTGCGATCAATGGGCAACCCTACGAGCGAGTCGTAACTCGCGACACCGTGTTGACTCGCGAAGAAGAGCAAGAAGCGAGGTCTCGCAACCGAGGCGTCAACCTATCTTATCGCGATCACCTTTCTAGCTCGGAGTCGATTGTGGAGGGTCGCGATTTTTCTGGTGCCCACGATTTAAACTCTCCAAAGCCTGTCGAAATTAGCGTCGAGGTTCGTTATGCCGAAAGGGTTGGCCTGAAAATCGGCGATAAGGTGGATTTTGATATTCAAGGGGTTCCGCTCTCAGGCCAGGTGATCAATTTGCGGCAGGTGAAGTGGGCGAGCTTTCAACCGAATTTTTTTATTTTGTTACAACCTGGTTCTATCGATGATGCTCCAAAAACTTATATTGCGGCCGTCCCACAGATGCTGCACGGTCGAAAATTGTTTTTGCAAAAAGAGTTGGTAAAAGCTTATCCAAATATCTCAATCATTGATCTGGCTCGGACGACGGAAGATGTCTTGAAGCTTGCAGATCGTTTTCGCTGGTCACTGGAGCTGATGGCCGTGCTGGGTGTTCTTTCCGGTATGGTGGTTTTGTATTCGGTGGTTCGAACTCAAATTTGGCTGCGCCGTCGAGAATTGAATTTATTGAAGGTTCTGGGAGCCAAGCTTGAAGAACTCACGGTGTATGTCATGGCTGAATTTTTAGTGCTAGCGGTTGGATCAGTTTTACTTGGAATTTTGGTGAGTTTTTTGATTTCGTTTGCCCTCTTGCGCTTTGTTTTCAATTTGGCCTGGCACTTTGATTGGATCTGGCCCTTGTTCTCGGTGATTGGAATTTTAGGAATTGGTTGTGTCGTGATTTGGTTGGGAAGTCGCAAAGTGATGCGAGAACGACCGATGTCTATATTGAGGTCTGAATTGTGATCATCAGAGATGCAAAACAGGCAGTGGCAATTCTTGCCCGTGGGGAATTGCTGGGACTCCCGACCGAAACCGTCTATGGATTGGCCGGTCGAATAGATCAGCTCGAAACTGTTCGCCAAATTTTCACGCTCAAAGAACGGCCTTTTTTTGATCCTTTGATTGTACATTGCCACAATGAAAATCAAGTTCGCTCGCTTTGCTTGGAGTGGCCCAAAGCTGCGTCGATCTTAGCGAAAGCTTTTTGGCCCGGGCCGTTGACGCTGGTGTTGAAAAAGACGGACGCGGTGAGTGATCTGATTTCTTCCGGATTATCAACGGTTGGTCTCAGAGTGCCTAATCATCCCTTGGCCCTCGAGGTGTTGCGATTGTTTGGTGTTCCGCTTGCGGCACCGAGTGCCAACAAGTTTGGGCGAACGAGTCCGACCTCTGCTGAACACGTGGCTAAGGAATTTGGACCTTTGCTTTCGGTCCTCGACGGAGGTCCTTGCCAGGGTGGTATAGAGTCCTCCATCGTCCAGGTGAATGAAGATTGCGAAATTTTAATGTTACGAAAAGGATTGATTTCTGCAGATCAAATCTCCACAACTTTGTCTGGAACAGGACTTGCGTGGCGCTGGGGGCAGAGCGCCGGAGCGATGGCTCCTGGAAAACTGAAACATCACTACATGCCCGACAAACCGCTTATTTTATTGAAAAATCGTGAAATGTCCGACGGTGAGATTTTGCAGTTGCTCGACAAAAAGTGGGCGGAGTTACCCGACGAAGTCGAGGGAGTTAAAATCCGTAAACCAAAAAGAAATGCGAAAGCTGTCTTTCGTTTTCAACTGTCCCAAGATCCCCTGGTAGCTGCAAGAATGCTTTACTCTAGTCTCCGAATCGCTTCAGAATCAGATAACGATCTGATTGTTTATTCGCTTAAGACAACGACTGCTGGCCTCTGGGACGGGATTCACGATCGGTTGTTGAAGGCAGCAACTTTTGTAATCGACTGAGCACTCAGATCCTTAACGTTAACTTAATTCGGTCACTCACTGTTGATCGATGGTTTACCAGGAGGGTTTGTTGATGCGTTTGAAATGTCGGAGCTCCAAAAATTCACTTTTTCTTCTTTGTGTGGGAATCATTTCCGTTGGTCAAATTTCTTTGGCCCAACCGAGTTTGATTGTTAGCGATGTCGATGACACCGTTCGTTCGATGAATTCAAAGAGTCTTTCGGAGATGTCGAGCAGATTGAGCGATGTGACAAATGCCTTTTCGGGAATCAGCGTTCTTTATGAGAACTGGAAATTGGAAGGGGCCGAGCGGCTGGTGGGTTTTGTGACCGCGGGTTCGACACTCTTTTCGAATAAGTACAAAGCCTTCATGACGGCAAATCACTTTCCGAATGATTTTTTGGTGATGAAAGGGTTAGGCAGCGGCGGCACATATGAATACAAAGTGAAAGCTGTTCGAAAAATTTTGGCTGATCGGAATCCTGAAAAAGTGTTGTTCATTGGAGACAACAGCTCTGAGGACACCAACGTCTATCAAACGATCGTTGCCGAAAATTCTCAACTTGTGTCACAAACATATATTCATCAAATTTTTTCGGGATCTAACGCGGCTCCTGTTCACCCCGGTCAAACGCCATTTCTTACACCAGCAGACTTAGCGATTCATTTATTCAACACTGGTGAAATTTCAGAGGCGACCCTTCGTCAAACACTTTTGACTGTGGCAAACGATTTGCGGCCTGGTGGAAAGGCCGTCAATGTCGTCGACCACTTTTTTGAATGCGGCGATTTTTTCTTGGGGCGAGGTTGGCCCCAGTTGACCGCCGGCGACTCTGATCTCAATGACCTGTCTGAAGAGATCTTAGCCGCTGTCGAGCAACGTTGTGCCAATCCCTCGTCACGCCAGCGCCGACCTTTTTAGTGGTCATAGACTGGCCGATGCGGGACTGGAGCTTACGATTTTTGGGGCTCTGCGATCCCACTCAGTGCTCCTTCTAAAAAGAGCCCCGCCTGAATTAGGCTGTCAAGCGTGCCTGTGGCAGATTCGATCATCTTGCCGAGTGAGGCGAGGCGATCCTCGTCCCACTCCATCGTGCCAAACTGTGTTGGTAACCGTGATAGGACGCTGTGAGCTGCGCCGATCTGGGCCAACATTCGACGCTCCCGTTGACGAAGGATGTTTGAAATAATCGAAATCAAATCTAAATTTGCTTGCAGTAAAATTTTTCGGCGCTGACCTTTTCCGACGACCTGTACGACATTGTATTCCATAAGATCTTTAAGGGCTAAACTGATGAGTGCTTTTGAGACTCCAAGTCTTCTTACCAAAGTGCTGGCGTCGATCGGCTCTTTTGCTAAAAAAATATGCGTCCAGACATGGCCGTGAATATTTTTGAATCCCCAGTGTTGCACGAAACTCGCGATTTGCGTGGCGAGCTCCTCGAATTCAGGGGGTACTAAGGGCTGGTCAATCTTTTTGAGATGAGAAATTTCTTCTATGGCACAACCTCCTGCGAGTAGCTTCTATTCATCATGAATTGATTTACATATCTTTCGGCAAGTTGAAATTTCTTAATTGAAAAAGCTAAAAAAACAAAATCCTTAATAAGGTAAAAACACATTAAATAATGTGTTCAAATAGTTTTAAATATAGGATTGTAGAGGCTTTGCTGGTAGGGAGAAGGGCGGTTCAAGTAAAATTTAACTTAAGAGATCGAAGAGCGTCGTGTAGGGAAAGAGTGTCTTCGCCTGTGTAG
>CALCCV010000007.1 GCA_937900305.1 uncultured Pseudobdellovibrionaceae bacterium
CCGAGTAGGTGCAAAATGTACCGTCTGCCAGATTCGCCACAGACTGAAATTTTTGTAAAACCAAAACAGGATTTTGGAACTGAAGAATTTGTTCAACTTCGGAGTTGGGAAGCTCGACCGAGATTGAGCAATTGCGCAACACTTTGGCGCTCACCGAAATCTCAGTGTTCGGCCCGTCGAGGATCTGTTGCGAAGATGCATTCACGGATTCAGTCCATAGGGCCTGAACTCTCGCATACGATCGTAAATAAAGTTCGATACGGTTTCGAAAAATATCTGGAAGTTGAATGGCTCTGGCCGCAGGAACTAAAACTTCAAGCAAGCAAAGTCCTGCGTACAGTTCATTTCCCATTGAGGTGCAAGTGTGAAATGCGCCGAGACTTTCCCGAGCGTAGACTTCACCCGCGAGTTGTTTGATAAAGGCTTCGGCTCGCAGCAGAGGGAATAAAACCTCTCGATTCATTCGGCCACTCCGGATAAGGTCTTCCGTGAGAGTTTTCAATCGCGATCGAGAGCGTGAAAAGTCACGAAATTCCAAAGCGTCAGTTTTAATGGACACTATTTTTGAATACACCGCGCCCAAAGCTTGGGGATAAATGGCTTGAAGAGTTTCAACTGCATGGAGGTCTTTGCGCACCTCTGCCAATCGACCCAATTCAAAATTTGCGACGGCTCTGACGCTTAAAAGGCTGAGCCGACTCAAGGTCGTGATCACCTCTGCAAAATCCACAAAAAGAGAGTTGCATTTATCGATGCACTCTTGCCATTTGCCTTCAAAACTGAAAGCTCGGGCGGCATCAATTTCAAATTCAATCTGCTCGTCCGGCAGATAGCCCTGGGTGCGCAGATCAGCGATGATTTTTTGGCCTTCGAAGATATCTCCTCGCTCTAGGTTTGCTCGTGCTTGCAAGAGGGGATTGACGTCACTGGAACTCATTCCGAGGGCCGCTGCTTTTTTCGCGTCAGACTCAAACTCAATGGCATTAAATATTTCGTCATTGATGTCGTTCGTAGGGGTCGCAGGCAAGGCGGAAGACGTCGCCCGGTGCACATCGCGACTTAACCATCGTCCCGTTTGGAGTCTTTGAGATTTCTTTTTTATCATTCCAAACTTCCCGCGGAGCGACCGCTTGTCATTGAGAAGTGGAATTGCAATCAACGGTCCATCGGCGGGTTGAAGAGATCAAAGGAGGGGGCTCGCGCCGGCATGCACGGGCCTTCAACTGTCAAAATTTTTTACACTTTTCCAAAGGATTAGCGGGTCTCTAAATCTGTCAGGAGCGATCAAGAGTTAAATTCACTCAAGATCTGAACGCGGATCGGGCCTCAACAACTTGTAGTCCTCAGGAGACAGCGTCTCCAGCTGTTTTGAATGCAGGAGGTGATTGAAATCAGCACTGGTTTGGAGATCTCGCCAGTCGAAAAAGTTCCAGAGCCATTCGTGAATCCAAAGATATGAGATTTGCAAGGGGTCGCCCACTTGATTTTCGACTTTTTTGATCAAGGCTGGATCAAAGGTGTAGCTTACGTAGGGCTGCTGATCATTGATTGAATAGTGACCTGCAGCTTGAAATCTTTTATGGCAGTTTGGAGGTAAATTCTCATCAAGGTCAGGCAGGTACTGTAAGACCATTGGTGTTCTTTCAAACCATTGATAGAGGTTACCGGATTTTTGTGTCCCAATGGATGTCACAAAATTTTCGAGGTGCGATGCTAACGGATCTTTCAGGCGCCGCAATTCTTTGATGATGAACTCTAGGTCCTCTCGAGTCGACGAAGCATGCCGGTTCTGGAAGGGCGTAGCACGACTTAACAGGTAGTCGTATTGATAAAGTTTGCCATCATCACATTTAGCGAAACCTCCGCCATTTTGCACGGTATTTGCTTGTGAAATGCCTATAAAAAAATGAACAGAGTCAGAACAACAATTATTATTTTCATGATTCCTTACCTTTCGCGATCTTTCCGACTGTCTTTTTCAAATAGTCAATATGAGTGATTGGAAAGAACTGAATGTTGAGATTATAAACCTCTGATTTATGTCCTCGGGCGGCCTCTTCCTGAAGACGATCTCGAAAATCCCTTATCAGGAGTTTGATTTTCGGCAGCTCTGAGGCATTGTTTATGGAAACTTTGAATGGCCGCTGAAGGATCCACCCGCTCAAAGTGATGGAATCGAAAACATCTCCAGATTTTCCGGGAACTCGGGTCCCTGATCACAGTTCAATAATTCTTAACTCTGATGGATCGTGATCTGCGGTCTTCAATCTCTGCATTTTTGATCAACTTCAATTCATTTACATCGGAGAACAAGAAAAATTGCTGAGCTATCAAGAATCTTTGAGTCTCTCATTTCAAATTGTGCGTGGTAATATTTCTCTAAGAATTCAAAGATAAATCCGCGTTAATAAAAAACAATGTGTTGATTTGAATTTCTAACAGGGGGAACTCATGATTCTAAATATTAAAAAACAGCCAAGGTCCAGACTTTCAATCGCCTTTCACAGAAGTCTTTTGATGGCTTTTGTTTTGGCGCCAATGGTAGCGCAGGCAGCTGACAGCTCCTGCTACTCTGCCGGATCTGGGAAAACACTGAGTGTTTCTTCGTCTTCGGCTTTGGGTTCGGTATTGCGAGTCGCGCAATGTGGAGACAGTGTTGTTTTGGCCGCAGGAACTTATTCTGGGTTTTCAATAGACAAAGATTGCACTAGCACACGTCCTTTGTTGATCAAAGCAAAGGTTCGTCATCAATCAGTCATTCAAGGTGTAGTTTCCTTAAATGGCGCATCGATTTATTTATCCGACCTGAAGTTTCAAGGTGGAAGGGTCGAAGTCAATGGAGTCGGTCATAAAATCCTTCGAAATGTTTTTACGGGTTGGATGCACCCAGCGGCAATGATGCTCAGAAAAGGTTCGGGTACTGAAGTGGCCTACAATGAACTTTCGCGACCAGGCGCTTGGGGCAGCAAAGACGATCCAGCAACACCACTGCGAATCGGAATTCGCTCTGGCTACAATGAGTCAATGCACAAAGGCGCTCACATTCATCACAACTATTTTCATGACTTTCCTCAAAAGCCGAATCCTGCAGTTTATAGCTCAGGCCAAGCTGACGCGATGGAAATTTGCGCCACTGGGTATCGCGAACCTGCGGAATTTTTGGTTGAAAAAAACTTGGTAGAACGCCACTTGCAGGGCCACGGCATCATGGATTTCAAATGTGGTGGCAATGTCATTCGTTACAATACAATTCTCAACTCCCCCGGGGGACGTCTGGACCTTCGCAACGGCAATGAATCCGAAGTCAAGATCGGAAGAGCACACGTCTG
>CALCCV010000008.1 GCA_937900305.1 uncultured Pseudobdellovibrionaceae bacterium
CACTGTCGTCTGCAACACGGTGCTTCTGGTTCAGTGATCGAAACTGATGCCCCAAAAGACAACCAAGGATTGGGTGAGGCCTTTTCGCCCACGGACTTATTAGCCGCAAGTTTAGGATCTTGTCTGTTGACGATCATGGCGATGAAGGCTGAGGCCGATGGCCTGTCCTTCGCCGGAGCAAAAGCCCGCGTCGAAAAACACATGGGAGCGGCTCCGCGCAGAGTTGCTAAATTGGTTTGTCACATGAGTTTGCCGGCGAGCCTACCGGAAGACTACCGATCCGCTCTCGAAGCCGCCGGCATGGGTTGCCCAGTTAAAAATACCTTAGGCAACCTGGTGGATTTCGATATTAAGTTTGAATACGTGTAAGTCGAAAGGAAAAAGATTTACTCGAGGTGAATCGCGAGCTCGCTCTGGCAGCGAAGCTTGAAGCTAGCCTCTAAACTGAGGCTCGCTTTGAACCCTAGTCTTGAACTACTGGCACTTTCACGCATCGATAAACAAAGCTGTCGTCACTCGAAGTAGAAACATCACATCGCATGGTCTTTTTGAAAGTGGTGCCGTTGCAAGAGTTTGCTACGGCAATGAGGCATTTGCGAATATTGCAAGAATGGCAGTCCTCTTGATGATCGATGTATTCCACTTTCCACAGATAGGTGTATTGTTCTGGGTCGTCCATGGGTTGTTCATCGTCGGCCATTTTTGGGCCCTCGGGAGGGAGTGCAGGTAGTGTCGCTTCTTCACTTTGGCGCAGGTCTCGCGTGTCCAACTGAGACGACGCGGCTGAAACTGCACTGTTCATGTCCGTGAATTTTACATTTTGGCCGCAGGCTGAAAGTAGCAGAACCGCCAATAGCGAGAGCAGGCCCATCGCGCTTGGTAAAGTTCTTGCGCTGACTTTAGATTTCGTTTCATTCGGATTCATCTTTGCCCCTTTCAACTTTCTAATTCAAAAAGTTGGTCGTTGTCTATGTTACTGCAAGACAGCTGACTGTCTCATTCTCACCATCTCAATTTGGGTATGTCGGGCCTCCCCGAAAAATTGAACGCGTAAGGCAATTTATATGACAAAGATTTTATAAGGTGATTTACAATGGAAACTGGGCGGAGGGGAATCGCATGAATCGCCGTTTCATATCCAGATTGGTCATTTTTGGTGGATTGGCCACAACGGCCCTCATTTATCAAAACTGCGCGGCTCCCCTGGAGTCTCAGAATTCAGAAAATATTTTGGGTCCTTTAGGAACTGGTCAAGGTGTTGTGGGACCTAAAGAGGCCTCGTTCATGGGCTCGCAAGATCAGGAACTTGAATTCACAATTCCACATTATTTTCTCGAGCCTACATTGACGAGTCGAAAACTTCGTGTGGCCACATTGCCCGCCAACGGGGTTTTGCAAACAAGCTCGCATGCCACTTTGAAAATCGGAGATGAGACTTCCGAAAATTTTATTTTTGTTTCGGCAGCGGGATTTGTTGGCTCCACCAGTTTTCAAGTTTTAGAAATTGATGCCAGTGGTTCCAGGGGTCAGGTGCAACGGACCATTTCGTTGGCGATCACCGAAGCTGCTCGACATATGACTTTGCCAGCCCAAAGCGCGACGGCAGATGTGTTACCCAAAACAATGACTTGGGGACAAGCCACATCTGCCATTTTGAACAGTTCTACATTGGCCAATCCACAGTTCAATCCCCAGGGAGAGGCCGTCGAAAGTTTGAAATTTAAAGTGGAAACCGTCGGTCCTCTCAGTTGCACAGAGATTCGATGCACACAGCAGATTGGCGGAAAAACCACTTCGATTGAACTGCAAGCCAATCACGAGATTCAAGTGAGCGGTGATGACGTCAGCAATCACTCGCTGACCATCAATATGTACGCCGTAGGCTCTTCACAGAGAGCCTATCCATTTACTTTAAATCTCACAATTCAAATCGCAGGTGTCACACCCAAATCACCAATTCCGGTGACTCCCGCGATCACAACCATTGTGACCGGACATCTGGCGACGGAAGGCCCCCTGTGGATCCCCGAAGCAAACTCGCTATTGTTTAGCGATACTCAGGCCCAAGAAACCAAACTTTGGAATGGGGCTAGCGGAAATGTTTCGCTCTTTAAAAATAATGCCAGCAAAGGTAATGGCAATGCCAGGCTCGCCGGAAACTTTATCGTTGAAGCCGAGGGTAAACCAAACCGACGATTAGTTAAAATCAACTTAGATACGAAGCAACTCACGCCCATCGTGAGCCTCGTGAATGGAAAGAAATTGAACTCACCGAACGATGTTGCTGTTTTTACAGATGGTTCCATTTATTTCACGGACAGGTATCCCGGGACTCTGCCAGATCCAGATGCAGAGATCTCGCACAACGCTGTTTATCGGGTGGGCGCCGACAAGGTGGCCGTTTTGATGAGCAATTCTTTCACTTCGCCGAATGGAATTACTTTTTCACCGGACTTCACGCGATTGTACGTCTCTGACAATATCACCGATAAAATCACCGTCTTTGACGTCAACGCCAGCGGCGCATTGAGTAACTCGCGGGTGTTTTACCAAGCAGCCACCAATCCTCGCTTGATTGAATTAGGAATCACTGTGCATCGTTTGGACGGGATCACCACAGACGACGAGGGGAATGTCTATACGTCGGGAAGTAACGGAGTGACTGTGATCGCACCCGACGGAAAAATCTGGGGTTACCTTGCCATGGGCGAAACGACGACGAACGTGACCTTCGGTGGGTCCGATCGGAAAACCCTCTTTGTAACTGGTGGATCAAAAGTTAAGAGAGTGAATCTTCTCATCCCGGGTCGTCAGTAAATTAGGAATCCAGGCTCCATTTAGAAATGGCAAGTGTCGGACCGGGGCCGAAACCCCAACTGCAAAGCCAAGCAAAGCTGTGAGGCCCTTTAAACCAGATCGAGTTCGCTGGCCTCTAGGGTTTGCGCCAACTTGGAACGCAATCGAGACACCGCCTGAGCATGGAGCTGTGAAACGCGGCTCTCGGTGACCTGCAAGACTTGACCAATCTCTTTTAAATTTAGGTCTTCGTAATAATAGAGGGACAAAACGAGCCGCTGACGCTCTGGCAACTCTTCAATCGCCTTTGCCACCACCTCTTTGACCATCTTGATGTTCAATTGATTAAAGGGACTCGCGAGTTTCGAGCCTTCAAGAACATTCAAAATCGACTTTTTGTCTGACTGACTCATTGTTTGTGCATCATCAATCGACAGCAAACTGACCGGTCGGACCTGATTGACCAAGTCATGGAATTCTTCCATCGTCATGTTCAGTGCCTTGGCGATCTCTTCGTCCGTCGGAGTTCGTTTCAACTCTGCTTCGAGATTGGCCATCGTTCGATCAAGATGTTTGGCTTTGTCCCGGATTGAGCGCGGAACCCAATCTTGCGAGCGAAGCTCGTCCAAAATCGCACCGCGAATTCGAAACTCTGCATAAGTTTTAAATTTATTGTCTCGAGTGGGATCGTATTTATCGATGGCATCCATCAAGCCAATCACACCAGCTGAAATTAAATCATCCAACTCAATGTTGGGAGGCAGGCGTACGACAATCTTCTGAGCGATAAACTTAATCAATGGAGCATACTCTTGAATGAGTTTGTCCCGATTCTTCTTGGGATTAAATTTTTTCGGCTCTTCCTTGTATTTTTTCAACAAGGCAGAATTTTTCGCCATGCCTATTCCCCCGCCAATTTTTTATAACATCTCAATGATAACACTTTGTCCAAGCTGACTTCAAACGACATTTGCTAAGCACTACCTGCAAGCTCTTTCCAGACTGAAAAATCAGACCTTTGCACCAATCCTTGCATCTCGGTTTGGATGGCGAGACCAATGTCTAAGAATGACTCGTTTTGAGAATCATAGACAAAGGTGTTTCCTTTTTTAGCGCGGTCGATATGGGTTTTGCGAAGAGAGTCCGACTCGCAAATACCGCCCACGTAGGACATTCGTAGATTTAAAAACTTGCGGGTCACTTCATAAAATCGCTCGTACAGACCGACGCCTTCCGAATCAGAGCTTACGCAATTCGTGGCGACCATGAACGATTTCATTCGATAACGTTGGTGCAGGACTTTGATCAAGGCATAAGCGTCAGTGAAGCTGGACGGATCTGGCGTAATCACTACGACGTTAGCCGAGGCATTGGCATTGAGATACAAAACATTTTCATGAAGGCCCGGCGAAGTATCGAGGAGAACTAAATCATAGTCGCGCAGGACTCCGTCAACCTCATCGAGAATTGTTCTTCTTTCGAAAGCCGACAGGTGCCCCAGATCATAAAGGCCGCTGCCTCCCGAAATCAAATGCAACGTCGGACTGACGCGAACAATGGATTCGCGCATCGTGCAGTCTCCGCGCACAACGTTTAATAAATTTCGCTCGCATCGAACTCCAAAATGAACATCACAGTTGGCCATCCCGAGGTCGCCGTCGATGACCAAAACTCTTTTGCCTATTCGGGACATTGCCTGGGCGATTCCGACGACATACGTGGTTTTTCCCACTCCACCTTTTCCAGACGTGATACTTACGGTTTTCATAACGCCACTGATTCCTTTTCTTTAACTTGAGTGATTTTCAGGATGAGATCCAGAACTCGTTCTTTGGAAGCGTACTCAAAATCTTCGGGCACTCGAGGACCAATTCCAAACGAGTGAAGAGGAATTTGCGATTTTTCCATCACGTTGTAGATAGTTCCGTGTTGAACGGCTTCGTCTAGGCCCGTGAAAATTAAGTCATCAATTTGTAAATCAGAGAGCTTGCGCAATGTCTCGAGGATATCCGCGTCTTTCAACGTCACTGGCGAAACGTAGTGGCGCTGTTGAGAAATGCCGTTGGGTGGCAA
>CALCCV010000009.1 GCA_937900305.1 uncultured Pseudobdellovibrionaceae bacterium
CTGACAAGAGTGGCTTTAATCATCGCGCCGTCAGGTACTGATCTTAAATCAGAAAGGCTGATGATTTGAATCTCCTCCACCTTGGTTCGACCTTTTGGGCGAGCGGGCTGGGGCAGAAGCCTCTGAACATCAGTTAAAAATGGGATGTCTGATTCTATGGTCTGGCCTTGTTCAACTGAAGTCTCGTTTAAACTCATGTTGTCAGTGACGGCTGGCAGTGCTCCGTCTCCGCTGAAGAGAAGGCTATTGGTGGTGATCAAAATGAAAACAGAGAAAATCAACCACACAGCTAGTGACTTTGAATTTGTCTTTTTCTTTTTTTGAATCAATGGAGAGAAGTCCTCGCCCCAGGATTCTGGGACATGGTTTTCATCCATCGTTACTTTCGGCTCATATTCCATGGACATGAACCTCCTCAATTGAATCTTTAGGATCACGAATCAGGTAAACATCATTTGATTTTGTTGGGACAGTCACAAGATCAAGGACGCAGCGCTTATTTTCAACATAGACCACGAGTAGACTTCGAGATCCTGGAGCCTGAGGTTTTATGACGAGGTCACTTTTGATGGCCCGAATGAGAAACACATTTTTTGAAGGGATCACTTCTTTGGGCGGCATGATAAAATCAAGCACAACAATCTGGGAGCTACCAACTTTAATTGATTGCGCTCGAGTTCCATCGCAGTTGACCACGGTCGTATCAAATTTTGACTTTTCTGACTTTATAACCATTTTAGCATGGGCCACGGTACCCATAATCCAAACGAGGGCAAATTTTGATACAAAGTCTAAACAACAAAATGATTTCATTTCCCGCTCCCTGGAGTTGCGGCCCTTTCATCTTGAGCTCTGGTCACTTCAACTAAAATAAGACCGTAAGGATTTTCTTTGGATCTTGGTACTCTCGCAAATTTAGCATTCACTTGAAAATTCAATGCTGTTTTCACTCGACCAATAGAAATGATCCGGTCCATTTGTATCTGCGCTACATCTGATTTAATCTCGATAACTTGTGGGATCACGTATTGAAAGATACCCCTCTGTTTCATCTCCTCGAGTTCTTTTTTCTTTAGGAGCTGTTGAGACTCGGTCAACAAAGCTGAACTTGATTCATTTGAGTCAAAGCGCATCCCCATTGCATTCTTTAAAAAAGCCCTAATCTCCTCTTCCGTAGGAATTGTACTTGAAAGACTGATCGACCGTGATTCACAAGATCGCTCAACTACGAGGGGCTCTCTTTGAGACAGAATAACCACTCCAAGTGTAGAGATGAGAGCAACAGAAGCGGTAAAGAGCGATAAAATTTTGAACTGAGCTTCTTTTAAACAAAGCTCAGCCCAAGCATGACTTAGTTTCATAAAATGCCTCCAAGAAAATTGAGAGTTAAGGCCTCAAGACTGATTGTTCCTTGGGTTCTCATCCATTTCCTTAGCTTTTCTAACTTGCCTTACGTTTCGATAGGTTTGTATTGCGCGAGCCTTCGCTCCTCCTACTGCTATTCCTGGAGCGCCTAGAAACGTTGCCGGTGTGAGGGCTGCGGCAGACATCACAAACCCGCCTAGGCCAGATGCGACACCTGAAAGAGAGCCGCTTGCAAAACTGCTCACGATTTTTGGTGTGATAAGGACAGAGGCTGCGAGCATCAAATTAAGGATAATCGCGCTTAAAAAATCAATATGAGCATCGGGTTTATTCACGTCACTGAGCGCGTAGGACCACAAAAGTGCCGACATCGACGCCCAAACCACCTTCCACAAACTCACCTCGATCATTGTCCGAAAAAGGCCTTTCGTAGCGCTTGCCGTTTGTGGAAGCACGAACAAGCCAATAAGAACGGGCGAGAAAATGTAAATCAAAAACCAGCTATAAGTAAATAGAGTTTCTGCAAGGTAGACCGTGATATAGAGAATGAAGAATGTCAGATAGGAGATCGCAACAATGACGACATCTTTCACAGATACCCAGGAAAAGGATAGGTCCTTAAATTTTTCTACGAGCCTCGCTAGTACCAACTGAAACTTGTTTATATCTCCTAAGTCGCGTGCGAGACTATCGGTGACATCGGCAATAAAGTTCATGATCTCCGGAAAAGCCACCAGAATCAGACAGGCGATGAGGGCACGTCCGAGTAAGGTTGTAAATTGTGGAGTTCCCCCTATTGGAAGCTTAAAATATTCTAAAATCACTCCTAAGACCAAAAGAGTACCAACAAAGGTGAAGAAAGCATTTTCGAAAATAGCGTGAATTCCCTTTGCTTCCGCTGCCAGCCAACTAATGTCCATACCTAAAACCTCGGTGTTTTAAACGAAACCGGATGGTTTTGAATGCTTTCTTGCAGAATCGTTGCTTGATTCAAATACTGAGCTGTTTGATCCTTTTCCCTTTTTTTCTGGGCCGCCAATCCCTGGGCCTGAAGTTTTAATCCTGTGGCCTGTGCTCTGAGTTGTTGATTCATCACATGAATCATGACACCAATCGATTGCGCTGTCAGTTTGGCGGCCCCTCCGGGCGACACTCGGTGCGAGCTATCTTTTATCTCTTCACCCAGTTCATCGACAGTCGTTGAGTAATCATAAATTGAATTATTGAGTCCTATGGCTTCTGCCACGACCTGATCGGTATTAGATTGAACTGTTGCCTCAGGGGAATTGGCGACTGTTCCATACAAACTCTGAATTTGATTGAGAACGTCTTTGACCTTTTCAATCTTTCCGAAAAGTTCTGGTTTTGAGTACGGGTGAATAGTTTTTGCCAAATTGAGCGAATCATTGAGACCTCGATTGATATCTTGTAAGAGGCCAAGGGTATCCTGGCCGTTATTTAAAATCATTTGAAGCTGTGCTAGCTGTTGCACGGCTTGCTCTAAAATCTGTATTAGAATTGCACTCTCCTCCCCAAAGATGCTGGCCTGAGAGGGAGTCGAAGTGGTCATGAACAAAAAGACAATGACAAATACCTTCATGTTGCCACCTGATCTGATCCTGCACCTTGAGGATGACTGCTCGAAAGTTTTTTTAAAATTTCAAGCTTCGAAGCCTGAGGGCTATTTTGTTCAGTCTCCATAATCTTTGCGATGTCTTTAGGGTCTGTCGTTGCAAGCCAATACTCGAGAGGCGAGGCTTCGATGCGCACAACTTGCCTTTTATCTTCTGAAATCAGAAACGCTTCTGAGAACTTACCTTTTTCTTGTTCAAGAGAAGAAATTAAGTTCATCTCTCTGTCGCCCAACATGAGCGTCTCTTTGAGACGTTTTTGATCGGCTCCTTTTTGTTTTAAAATCCACTTGTGACTGGCGTTTGGCAAAATGGCCGCGGCAACACGCGAGTTTGCGAAATCGTCAATGGTCTGAGAGATGGCTATGGCGCTAGCAAAATATTTTCGAAAGGTCCGAAAAACACTTCCGATAAAATTCGCTCCCTCTTCGCTGGAGAGCAAGGACCAACACTCATCGAAAATACATATCTTCATTTCGGATCTGTCTTTTTGAACCTCCCTCCACATAAAATCGGTCACAAGAAATAGACACACGCTTTGTAAATCGGGCAGGCTCTCAAGCCCCTTGAGATCGTAGCATACAATCCGTTTTGTGAGACTGATTGTAGTTTTCTGATCCACAAATTTTCCAAACGGCGAGTCTCCACACCACGAGCTTAGAATACGGCCAATGCGCTGAAGGCTGGCGTCGGGATGCTTTAACAGAATCTCCCTTAGATGAGTCAGTCTTGGCTCGCTTTGAGTTCGATAGACCTCCTGAATACTTGATTCAAGCTCTGCTCTCTCCAGGCGACCTAGAGCACGAGAAGAATCTTCTTTTGTCATCAATTCCACTAAGCCCAATAAAAATTTAATTTTTTGATCTGATGGATGCGTTTCATTTCCGGCAAGATCAAATGGATTGATCGCAAAGCCTTTGGCTGGCCCCAGCTCGATATACTGACCTTCTAGGACGGCGCACAGTCGCTCATAACTACCGCCAATATCCAGGATGAAAACGCGTGGATTTTCCTTTAACATCTGATTCGCAATCAGCGCAGTCAGATAGCTTTTCCCGGTCCCAGATCCGCCACTAATGATTTGATTGGCATTGGTCGTGTCATTTGTGAATGGATCAAACGTGAAAATTCCGCCATCTCGTTTTCTTAAGAGAACGCTTGGTTTTTTTGTTCCGCTCCAATCTCCATAAATAGGCAAAAGGTCCGCAACATTAGCTGATGAGAGCTTGTGAGAACGCTCTTTGCCCCTCGCGTGTGGGACAGATGTCTCACAAAATATGTCAAAGGCTGGGAAGGTCTCAACCATTCCTTCAGCTCCCGACATATCGCGAATCGTCTGAAGAGTGAGTGCAACCTTGTTATTCAATTCATCCATGTTGGTTGAGCGCAGACTAACATGAAGACTCAAATCAAAAATCTTCTCACTTCCGGTCAGGGTCTTTCCCAAAAGCTCCTCAATGTCATTGAGTTTAGCCTCTGAGTCTAGATCGGAGACCCCTTGTTTACCTGTAACCATGGAATACGAAATTCGCCTTTGGAGCTGAAGTCCTTTGATTTCCCTTGTTTGATCCAATGTTTTAACACTCACCAGAAGTCTTGAATCAAAGGGAAGACTTCGTAAAATGTCTGCCATTCCAGCCCATGATTGATCGGGCAAATTCTTAAGCGTGATCACCTTATGGATCATGTTGCCAAGGTAAAACCCCTCTGGAAAAACAGTCGCATCGGTGAAAAGCAAATCATCTCGGACAAAATCATGACTCTTAAATTTTGGTTCGATAGGTCGAGTAGGATTCCATTGTCTATAAATCAGCTTTAATATTTCCTCAGTTTTCATCTTCGAAGTTTCAATGCCGAGCGCCTTTAAAGAACCC
>CALCCV010000010.1 GCA_937900305.1 uncultured Pseudobdellovibrionaceae bacterium
AGGTGTCTGTCTATCTCACCGACGATGCCTACCGCGACGAAAAATTGGCCCTCGAGCGGCTGATCAAATCTTTGCCGGAGGTGAAATCTTACGATTTCATTTCGCAAGAAAAGGCTCTCTCAGAAATGCAGGCGCAACTGGCGACCGTAGCGCCGGGAATTGCCAACGACGCTGGACTCTTGTCGTATCTCCCGCAAAGTTATTTACTCACCATTGATCAAGATAAACTCGAAGAGAGCGGGGCCGCTGCCCTCGAGGCTTTGGTCCAACGCCTGCAGGATCAACGAGGTGTTTCGGATGTCAGTTACGGCAAAGATTTGGCAACGCGCTTTCAATCGATTGTTTTGGCTTTGCGTGCAAGCTTTGGTTTCATCGGCCTCGCGCTAACGTTGGCCTGTCTGTTCATGGTGGCCAACAATATTCGAGGCCAAGTTGATGCAAAACGCCGCGAAATCGAAGTGATGGAGCTCATCGGTGCTACCACTTGGTTTGTTCGCAAGCGATTTTTGGTGTCGGGATTTTTATTGGGTGGAATTTCAGGAACAGTCGGCCTGAGCCTCGCCGGCGGAGTGTTTACCATCGCGAAAAGATACCTGGTGCAGAATTTAGGATTTGTTTCGCTCGACCCCGTCATTCATTTCTTTTCGTTTTCAAGCATCGTTTCTGCCATCGCATTTGCTGGATTGATGGGGGCAATGGGCGCCTATCTTTCGGTAGCAAAGATCAACGACGGCTGGTCCAGCGCCCACGGATCGGTATGAAGAGCGGAGTGAAAGCTGGCAAAAAGGCTGGGATAAAGATCGGGACCATCGCAGTCTCTGCACTTTTGTGGGCCAGCCACGGCCTCGCTAGTGTGCCTCCCGAAGACGCCAAAATTGAAAAAACGTTGCGAGCGATTCGCTATCTAGAAAAAAAAATGCGCTTACGAACGCAAAGGCAAAGCGAACTCGATCGCGAAATTCAAGCCACCGAAAATTCGGTGACAGACGTGAGCGAGAAAATGAACACCCTTCAAAAAAACATCGGTGAACAAAAAGCGCTACTCGCCAAACGTCTGCGTGCGCTTCACCAACTCTCGGGACAAACTTTCGCCGGATTGATTTCACAAACCAAAAGTGCGAGCAGCTTGTCGCGCAATTTAAAAGTGCTCTTCACAATCACCGAACGCGATCTTTCGCTCGTTCGCGGTTTCAGTGAAAACCGAGATGCTTTAAAAATACAACTCGAACATCTGAACGCTCGAAAAAATAAACTTCAATCTC
Organism: uncultured Pseudobdellovibrionaceae bacterium; assembly: GCA_937900305.1. Classification (GTDB taxonomy): domain Bacteria; phylum Bdellovibrionota; class Bdellovibrionia; order Bdellovibrionales; family Bdellovibrionaceae; genus CALCCV01. Next base: position 1,263 of record CALCCV010000010.1, read on the forward strand.
TACAAAAAAGTTTAGAGCTTGAAGAGGAGTCCTTGGTCAGCGAAGAAAGTAAAAAGAAAATACTTCTCTCAGCTCTCAAAAAAATGAAGGATCAAGATCATTTAGAGGACTTGGCAAGCAAATCGGGTTTTCTCGGTGATCAACTGAGTGAGCTCGAAAATCTTTTGAAATCGCCCTCCCTTAGCAATGAAAAAGGACATTTACTTTGGCCCCTGCTTGGCCTGATCGCCGATCCGCTCGCCCTGGCGGGATCCCTGACCAATCATCAAAGTTTTCAAGGAAAATTCATCCTTGGCCAGACGAACTCCAGAGTTAAGTCCGTTTTTTCCGGCAAAGTTAAATATGTCGGGAGTGCCCTCGGCTTCGGTAATACAATGGTGATTGACCATGGAGATCACTTTTCAACCGTCTATTCAGGATTGTCCAAAATGACCAAACAAATTGGTGACATGGTAAAAATGGGCGAAGAGATCGGGTCGTTGGATGTCCATCCGTTTTTTCAAGAGCCCACTTTGTATTTTGAAATTAGACATTACAGTCGTGCATTGAATCCGATCAAGTGGTTGGCAAAGGAGCAGCAGTGAAGACATGGCTATCAGGACGAAATTTTTTTCGCGGCGGAGTGGTTCTGGCAATCCTCCTGGGCATCAACTCGTGGCTTTTCGCACAAGGCGCCCCCGAAGACCGATACGCTGATCTTCAAAATTTTTCGAAAGTGTTGAATCTCATTCAACAGTTTTACGTCGAACCCATCGAAACCAAGAAACTCATTTATGGGGCCATCAAAGGGATGCTGCGCGAACTCGACCCGCACACCAACTTTATGCCCCCCGAGCTGTTTCGCGAT
>CALCCV010000011.1 GCA_937900305.1 uncultured Pseudobdellovibrionaceae bacterium
GCTCAGCCTTAACGACCGGAGCCATCAAAAAACCGGCGCCACTGAAAATCAAGAGAACCGTCAAAAAAAACTTCATCCCACTCTCCCATCTGCCCTTAAAGTGAATTAACAAATTTGATCAGGGCTTCACGATCTTTTTTTGGCAGCTTGATAAATTCCTCTTTCGCAGACTTGGCTTCCCCATCGTGCCACAGAATGGCTTCCTTCACGCCGCGGGCTCTGCCGTCATGCAAGAGTCGATCGTGGCGACTGACGTCGTGAACCAAACCGATTCCCCACAGCGGAGCTGTTCGCCACTCTCGCCCGGAGGCCTGATGATCTGGCCGATCATCCGCTAAGCCTTGGCCCATATCGTGCAAAAGCAAATCTGTATAAGGAAATATCCACTGATTTGATAAAACTGAAAACTCTGGATCCACGCCGGTCTTAAAGCTAGGAGTGTGGCACTGATTGCATTGAATTTGATGAAAGACTTTTTCACCTTGCAAAACTTCTGGATCCAAAAAGCCCCGACGCTTTGGAACTCCCAACAACTTCATGTAGGCCGTCAGTCGCAGCAAATCTTGCATCGACATTTCAGTGTCCTTTAAACTAAACGCCTTTTGACAAGCGACTTGCCCCTCTCGACACTCTTGATTTTTGTGTAAGGGGGTGGTGATGCCCATATCGCCCAGCAAAGCGGCTGCATCTTGCTCCAGTACACTGGGTTTATTCGCCTTCCAACCAAAGCGACCTAACGGAGCCGTTCCATTTGGGCCTAGCCAATTGGGCCGTCCAGAAATGCCATTGCTATCACGATCTTCGGGATCCGCATTAGCTAACAATGCCGCTTCGGGAATTGTATCTAGCAGCCCCAATCCCACCAGCTGCTGAGCCAGCCGAGGTGAAATTCGCAAATTTTTTGGCAAATCTCCGTAGGCCAAATTTTCAATTGTGTAGGTTGGCGAAAGAAGTGTGAATGTTTCTCCGTCTGAAAACTTTCCCGTGATCTCTTTATAACTAACGCGAGGAGTGCCTTCAGCTGGAACCCCTAAAATACTTTGCGATTGAATTTGGTCACCGTAGCCAGGAACATCGATCATTCGCAAAGGGTCTTTGGCATCAGGCACGCTGATTCTCAAGAGCAATCCAACAAATTCATCTCGCTCTGACCGGGGCGGGCTTCCCCGCCCATCCTGCTGGTGGCAAGAACCACAGCTTCGTGTATTGAACAGAGGGCCCAATCCCTGCAGTGTTGTCACGCTCGCCGGCGCCTGCACCCAATTGGTTCTAAAAATCGAATTGCCAACCGTAAATGCCTTGTGCTGCTCATCCGTAATTCCCAACGCCGGCAAACTGAAAGCCCGCCCCCCCACTTGCGTGACGGTGCCCTGACCGCCGGGATATTCGGCATTGGCAATGGACATTGGTTGAGACGAAGTTGAAGCAACAACTTGAGACGAAGTCGAAGCAACACTCACAAGCAAAAACGCAACGAGCCCACCAAGATAAATGGCAACCAACGAAGGTCTGCGACTGAAAAAACTCTGCTTACTCTTGAACATTTAGCTCCAGAGAATAAACTTTTGCCATTTGACCAAGCGAGCGCGCCTGACTATGCAAACCTTTAATGACGGCTTCCATAGTCTGACGATCTTTTTTATCTTTAGAAATCACCATTTGATCGAAGGTTTTAGTGAAATTAGTGAAAGATTTTAGGCGTTTTTCTGAGGCGGAAAGCTCTTGCGAAATTTTAGCCACACTTTTTGATTCGGACTTAAGAAAAACTTTTTTTAAGTCCGCGGCCTGCCAAACTTCCAAAATGCCAAGTTGATTGGCGTGCAGATCATTTAGCGAAAAGTCGCTGAAGCAGTCTTGCTCATTTTCTTGATCTTTTTTCTCCAAAGCCACCATCATGCGCTCACCGGCCATTTCATCAAATGACAGGGTGGTCAGACCAGTCATCACTTTTTGAATGGCGTCGTGCGGAGGCATCGCTTTTAGCTCCTTGGGAAAACTTCCATCTTGCCAAGCTGAATTCACCTTTTCTAAATCTTCGACCAGAAGGCTTGTCACGGCCTGCAAATACTGGCGTCTGCGATCGGCGTTGTCTTTCTTACCGTCTACAAAATCTTCGTAACTTCTCTCACCAGGTCCGGTGGCAGACAGATCCTGGCCCCACAGCAAAAATTCAATGGCATGATAGCCGGTAGCGATATTGGTTTCGCCATCTTTTTCATTCATTGAACGCAATGACTCTTTGTCGATTTTTGGAAATTTCTGCTTGTCATTGATAATGCCCGATTTCGGTAAATCTTTGACCGAATCTACGTAAGACTCATCCATTGGCCAAGCGTTGATAAATCCCTCAGGCCCGGTGTCAGCGTGATCGATCGGACCACCGTAAAAACGATACGCTTCTGTTTTGGAATAGCTCAGGCGAGCGGCTTTCCAGGCCTCTTTTGCGGCAACCTGGGTCTCGGCGGATGGCGCCTTCACAAAGCCTTCAATTTTATCTCGGAGATTTTTAGCTGCCGCTAGAGTGTCGGCATAATTTTTTTTTACCAGATCTGTGTAGCGATCCAAAAACGCCGCGACCTCGGCGGCATCGAGAGTCTTTGGTTTGGCTGCAGATTTACTTTCGGCGGCTCCCGCCGAAACACTCATCAAAGTGCTGACGCAAAAACTGAGGACGTAAAAAAGTTTCCAACCAACTTTGGCATTTCGCGAACCCGGGCCCAGTTGTCGAAGATCGGTTGACATGTGTTTTCTCCATTTTCAAAAGAACTGAATTTGAGGATTAGCACGCTCTGGACCGGGTCCAAAGGTGCGTTGAAAAAATGAAGGCTCTTGAAAGGGTAGTGAAAATGACTTTCGCTTCGAAGGCCGCCGACCTCCCATAGAGACCACCTTCGAGCTCGCCATAGCTCTATGCGTCAAAAATCCCCGTTTCATGGTCCTCACCTCACCAGATGACCAAATTTCTGACCGGTGTCGAGCCTCGATCGTCCTCGTCTCAAATTGCGTCGATAGCGACCTTTCCCTACGATTTTAAAATCCTCAAAGATTGCACATCTATTTCTGAGCATCTCCCGTACAAAAGGCGTCTCAATTTGATAAATCTGAAGTGGCTGTTCATTCGACTCCTACCCTTTGCCGGCACTCTGGCTGCTCTGGCTTGGGTCGCAGTTGAAATTTCGCAATCCTCTTCTCGCAGGGTCCTTTCGCCCCCGCGAACCGGCGAAGGCGAATTTGCCACCATTGCCCCCCCAATGAGCGAGGCCGATCTCAAAACCTATGGGCCCGTCATCGAAGAGCTTATGGCTCAGGCCGAGAGATTTAAAAATATAAATCAAAATATGAACCCCACGGCGAGTGCGGGCTCGAGTTGCCCGACTTGCGAGAAACTGATCAACCCGGTCGCCACTGAAAAGTGCGACAGCGGCAACGGATACCTTCAAAACGAATTGGAATCTTTTGTTTCGCGAAATAAATTGGCCAGCGAACTGATGGATCTCCCGCCCGACGACATCGCCATCATCAGACCTAAATGTTTTCAGCTGGCAATGAGTTCTGGTGCCTTCCCTGCTCACAGCCGAATGCACGTCAATAGCTGTCACTCGTCGGGTGAGGCGCCTCTGCGAGCCACTCAGCGACCTTGTGTTTCGCCAACTTACATTCAGATCGGCGCAAACTCCTTCAACGCTCTTGGCAAATGCCTTCGCGGTTATTTCAACGCTGACAAAGGCCAAGAGGAAGAGACCTTGGCAGATGTGTTCATGACGATCGCCAAAGAGTCAGGTTTCCATCTCAATGCCCAAAGTGAAAGTGGTGCTGGCGGTATCGGACAATTCACACCCCCGGCCATCAGCGAAGTCAATAATACTGAACTCAAAAACTTGCGAAGCCGGTTGAAAGGCTCCTCATTTCCCGTCTGCCAGGAATTTGATAAATTTCTCAACGAATTTGGCAACCCACCCATGAGTCCGGAACCAGAACACAGATGCGAGCGAACCTCCATCACCAATGGCAACCCTATCACCAGCATGATTTACATGTTCGCCTATGCAAAAAAGGTCCGTCTTGATGTTCAATCAGAAATCCAATCAGATTCAAACTTAACGTCACTTTTTCAAAAAAGTAAAATGAGTGCCAAAGACAAAATAAAAGCCAAAGCCATTCTGGGAGTCTGGGCTCACAACACCGGACCCGCCGGTATAATCTCGGCGCTGAAAGGTGTGGCGTCTAGCGGAGATCAAATCGACAGCCTTGAGCAATTTACGAAAGCACTCCAAAATCATGTCGGCGCAGGGGTTGGCAGCGAGTGTCGTGCGATCGAAATGAGAAATTACTTCGAACTGGATCCGCAAGACCTCGGAAAAAACTGTGCCGGATCTTCATCTGTTTCCTCACTCAACAAAACCATTAACTCCTACTTGTCAGGGGGACAAAAATGCACCTATCAAAAATAATTGCTGCGATCTGTATCTTTGCAGTAGCCTACCAAGCTCGTTTTTCTTTTGCCGGAGCTGAATCGTCTCGCAAAGAGGGCCCCTCGTTTCAAGCTCAATTGCAACGGGATTATCCCACGACACAAGTGGCTCTGAATGAAAAATTTTTAAACTTAGCGAAATCATCAGCCTCATCTAAAGAAAAATTTGCAGAGATTCGCAAATTTTTATTTCAACAAATGCAAAACGCTGCGAAAGCCAAACAAAAGCAGGAACAAGGTTATTTGACCTTTGTCGACACCTACTTAGTTTCGATGGTCGGCAACAGCCAGACCTGCAACGACGATGGCTTGGGTCAGGCGCTGCGCAACGACCGCCAGGTCAATGGCAAATCTTCTGATGCAAAATACAAGGGCTCTTTTGAATACAAAGTGGCTTTCAAATTGCGAGATTTGATTTGCAAATGATCGGAGCATCTCATTTTTCAAAGCCATCTCTGAAGATGGCTACGATCGTAACGACCTCTTCGCTAGCGGGCTTTTTAATAATCGCTTCGTCCTCAAGGCGTTTTCCCAAAAGAGCTTTCGCAACCGGAGACTTCCAAGAAATCAAACCACGAGCTAAATCAATTTCATCTTCCCCAACAATTTGAAAAATCTTTTCTTGATCACTTTCGTCGACGATGCGAACTTTTGCGCCAAAAACAACGCGATCTGTAGGAATGGAACTCGTATCTATTACCTCCGCCTTTTCCATTTGGCCCGAAAGAAACTGCAATCGCTTATCAATTTCGCGAAGACGTTTTTTACCATAGATGTAGTCAGCATTTTCAGATCGATCGCCATTACCCGCGGCCCAAGCTACGACTTCGACCAATTTCGGCCGCTCGCCGTGAGCGAGTTGATGATACTCGTCTTTCAATTTCTGCAAACCCGCCGGAGTGATGTAGTTTTTTTCTTCCATGGGCCTCCATCGCAAGACTAGCCTGGGCCTCTGACCAAATCAATCCCGACCTCGACTTAAGTGGATCGAGTCTCAAGCTGAGGCTGCCGATACGGCCAGATGAGAGAAGGAGACGCGGACATGCAATCGTCGTTTAAACGATGGTTTTGGGCTTTGCTGCTTTCGGGTTCTTGCTTCGGTGCCACCATCTTCTGGTATCGATCAACCAGAAATTTCGCAGCCCAAACAACCAGCGAAAAACCAATTGCCTACGTGGTTCGTGTCGCTGACGAAATTCAGCGACGACCCGCCACGCGTTTGCTTTGGCAGCTGGTCAGCCAAGGGGATCCTCTCTACAACGGAGAGTCCCTACGCACGTCGCAAGTGGGCGAAGTTAGAATCCAATTTCGTGACGGAAAGCAAATCGATCTCGAGCCCGAATCACTGATGGTGCTCTCGGCTATGAAAGGCACCATCTCTCTCGATCTCCTTGAGGGGGGCTTGTTCGTCGATAGCCAGAATGCGATTGGCCAGGACGATGAGCCAGACCAGCTCGTCTTAAAGTCAGCTGCTGGCCAAATCGATCTTTCGAAAGCCAAGGCTGCAATCACTAAAGGCAGCGGACCCAATGTTGACGTCCAAGTTCTCGAGGGATCAGCGGACATCAAAGATCAAAAAGGAAACATCCGCACGGTCAATCAAGGCTCGGCATCACAACTCGGACCGCGAAAGTCAGATCGCAAATTTGAAATCACTCTTTTAAAACCAAAAGCTGGTGAAAAAATCTATTTGGATCCAGACGGCGCTCTCGAAACCTCTTTTCAATGGACCCCACTTCCAAAAGTGGGTCGCGTGCATCTATTGATGGGCAGTTCTCGTCGACAACTCAAAAAAGTGGCCGAGGTTTCATCTTCAGAAAAGCGAATTACCAC
>CALCCV010000012.1 GCA_937900305.1 uncultured Pseudobdellovibrionaceae bacterium
TCACAATATGATCCCGGCCATCTTGAAGTGCTTGAAAGCAGGTACTCTCAACTCAGAAAACTCCTAAAGAAATATGGTCCGACCAGCGACCATCTCATAGCAACTCAACAGAAGCTTCAAATCGAACTCGAAACCATTCACAATCATTCCGAAGTTCTCTCCGATCTAAAATCCCAGGAGTCCAAAACTCTCGCCCAATGCAGAAAACAGGCTGCAATGCTTCACATGCGAAGAAAAACAGGGGCGCAGCTTCTGGCTGAAACAACCAATGCTGAACTGAATGATCTCAACATGAAAGGCCTAATCTTCGATGTAGATTTATCTTCCAGTTCGGACTTATTACCCACAGGCACTGATCAAATTGAGTTCGTAATACAATCCGGCGCCAAGGACCAAAAAAGGTCCCTAGCCAAATTCGCCAGTGGAGGAGAGCTTTCCCGCCTACTTCTTTCTCTCAAGCGAGTTCTCGGCTCCTCAACCTGTCCCAGAACCTATCTCTTCGACGAGGTGGACTCCGGCGTTTCCGGAGAGACCGCCACAAAAGTTGGCAAAAAACTCAAATCCATCTCAACTGGTCAGCAGGTTATCTGTGTGACCCATCTTCCCCAAGTCGCCGCATTTGCAGATCACCATTTTCACATCGCAAAGTCGTCAGCAGCAATAGGTGAGATTCCCACTATGGTTGTAAAAAAACTAATGAAAGACGAAAAAGCATATGAGGTCGCGAGACTTATGTCGGGAGATAAGGTCGGAAAAAATGTCATTGAGCACGCCAAAGCCCTCATAAAGGAAGCAAACTTAATGTAATTGCTCAATATTTTCATATGAACCGTCGAAAAGTACCAATGCACTACAATTTCACAAAAAATCGTCATAGAAAAAAGCTTGGTGCAATAACTCTCCTAATTTCGAGCGGTATTATGATAGTCCTCGCATTTCAAGAAAGTACCGAACCTAATCCTGAAGCTCATCTGTCTTACTTCCTGAATTTGTCCTCCCTAAAACCCTCTCCCTTACTTGAACCAATGTTGGATCCCAAGAGACCAATGTGGTTGAGAGATCTAGCTACATTTGAGATCAATTTTAGAACCCAGGTACCCGAGTCAGCAAAGAGAGTCCTAGAGCAGTTTACCCCTCTTACGCGAAAGGGAGCCAAACTTCACTTAGAACTGGAAGTAATCGATAGCCAGAAAAGGACTTATTTCACAGGTAAAAACCAAACGATCGTCACCGTAAACTATCTATTCACAGACATTGCTTCCAAAGACAGGGTTTTTGAATTTGCATCTCAAATAATGATCAACACCGACCAATAAGGTTGAAAAATTAGTCCCCAGGACAAAGAGCAGTATCTCAAATAAAAAAGGCCAGGTAGTCCTGGCCTAAGAAAAAAAAAGCTGGCGTCGTGCTACTCTCCCACACGGTCACCCGTGCAATACCATCGCCGCAAGCAGGCTTAACTTCTGAGTTCGGAATGGGATCAGGTGTGGCCCTGCTGCTATAAACACCAGCAAAACTTAAAATTTTAAAACAAAATTGACGACTGATTTAATTGATTTTTAGCATTAGGTTGACTCACACTATAAAATTAAAATTTTATAAAAATTAAAAAGCCTCACGATCTATTAGTACGGATAAGCTGAATACATTACTGTATGTACACCGTCCGCCTATCAACCTCGTAGTCTCCGAGGGATCTTTAGGGGGCCTAAGCCCCAGAGAAATCTAATCTTGCAGTTGGCTTCCCGCTTAGATGCTTTCAGCGGTTATCCATTCCGAACATAGCTACCC
>CALCCV010000013.1 GCA_937900305.1 uncultured Pseudobdellovibrionaceae bacterium
ATCTATTTCAAATTTTGTTGGTTCTGCATTAATTTGCCATATAATTTTAAATGCATTGTCTCTACAATAAATATTTGCATTTAATTCAGCTATTGGTATATTTTTTGGGGTCTCTGGAGTGTGGCATTTTTGGGTGGCCTGCTTGAGCCTTACATAGGATACCAAGCGGTGGGTTCAATTTTTCTATTGGGTGTTCTTGCCGTCGGTGCAATGGCCCCAATGGGTCCAACACTTATTTTTGCATTGGTTAGTTCGATTGTGTGGAATTATTTTTTTATTCCTCCTCGATTTACGTTTCACATTACGGCTCCTCAAGATTTCATGATGGTCCTCGCCCACTTGATCGTTGGGCTTACGACAGGATATTTAACCAATCGAATACGTTTTCAAGAGCGACTCATGCGACAAAGGGAGGAGCGAACTCAAACGCTTTACGATGTCTTGCAGGACATCTCTTCCAGCCGAGACAAGAAAGAATTTCTAGATAAGATCACGGCCCGATTGGGTTCACTTCTAAATGGAGAAGTGAGGGTTCTCCTGCGAGGCGCCGATGGGAAACTTCAGTTGGAAAAGAAACAGTCTTACGGCATCACTCTGAGCGACAAGGAGCAAGCGGTTGCGGTGTGGTCATTTGGCGCGGGAAAGGTGGCCGGGTGGTCAACGGATACGTTGGCAGAGTCTAAATGTCTCTACATTCCTCTGATGAGTCCAAGCGAAACTATGGGCGTTTTAGTTTACAAGCCGGGTTCCAAAGGAAAAAAACTTCTCGATCTTGAGCAAGGAAATCTGCTGCACTCAGTGGCTCGCCAACTAGCTATCGCTTTAGAAAGGCACTTTTTTGAAAAACGCATTCAGGTTGCGCGCAATCTAGAGGAGTCTGAACAGCTTCATCAAACTTTGTTAAACTCCATTTCCCACGAAATGAGAACGCCATTAACCACAATCATGGGATCCGCAACTTCTTTGGAAACTGAAGAGGCGGCCAACAATCCGGCTTATGTGAAAGCTCTCGCATCTGAGTTGGTTGAGGCCAGCGATCGTCTAAATCAAGTTATTGAAAATCTTTTGGATATGAGTCGCCTGAATTCTGGAAGACTGGCGCTGAAGAGGGATTGGCACATGGTCGAAGATCTCTTGGGAGTTGTGCTAGCAAAAATGTCCAAGCCACTTCGGAATCACGTTCTGGTTGTAGAAGTCGAAGAAAATCTGCCACTACTGAGTTTGGATTATCGGTTCATGGAGCACGCTCTATCGAATCTCTTGCTAAACGCGGTTAGCTATTCTCCAGCGCAATCTAAAATAATTTTAACGGCTAAAAAGGTAAATAGCGAAGTTGAAATCACCATTGAGGATGAGGGCCCCGGAGTACCGGAAGAGTATTTAGAGCGGATTTTTGATAAATTCTTTCGGGCCCCTGGAACTCCGACGGGAGGAGTTGGTTTGGGTTTATCGATCGTCAAGAGCATCGTTGATGCACATCAAGGCGCGATTTGGGTAGAAAATCGGCCTGAAAACGGCGCTAAATTTGTTGTGACAATTCCGGTGGTTCTCGCTCCTGCAAACTATAAAAAAAGGAACGATCATGAATGAAAAAAAACGAATTTTAGTTATCGATGATGAAAAAGCCATTCGGAATTTATTGCGAGTTGGGTTGGCAGCACAGGGCTTTCAAGTTGGCGAAGCCGAGAATGGGGTTTCTGGTGCGGAATTGGTTTCTTCATTTCATCCGCATTTGGTGATTTTAGATTTGGGTTTGCCCGATATCAACGGCCTTGAAGTGTTAAAACGTTTGAGAGCATGGACTCAAGTTCCAGTTCTGATTTTGACCGTTACAGATGACGAAGATTCGAAGGTGGCTTTGTTAGATGCAGGAGCCGATGATTATTTGTCTAAACCCTTTGGTCTTCCTGAACTTCTTGCAAGAATTCGCGTGGCGATTCGGAATCACAACTCGATCGAGGCAACCCCCATCTTTGAGTCAGGGAACTTGAGAATTGATTTAAATTCCAAAGACGTTCGGGTGGATGGAAGGAAAATAAAACTGACCGCCACTGAGTACGGTTTGCTTTCAATTCTCGTGCGCAATTCGGGGAAAATTGTTCAGCAAAGTCATCTTCTGGCGGAGATCTGGGGCGTCAATGCAAGCGAGCAGTCCCACTACCTTCGGATCTACATTGGTCAAATCCGAAAAAAGTTGGAAACCAACTCAGCAACTCCGATCCATATCATTACGGAACCTGGTCTTGGCTATAAGATTGTTTAGCTTAACCTACTGCAACTCCGACGCCGGAGTTGTCAGATGCGAAGATGGCTTTGCACTTCAATCACTTCATGAATGGATTTAACGAAAACGGTTGCCGGAATGAGGCTAGCGAAAAACTCCCACGAGTTGGATGTGGTCGCCTTTCATTCCGGTTTTGAAATGAGTGAGATGAGGCGCTTCCTTTGGGAGCAGTCCGCCGAGGTCAAAACTTTCGATCCCACGATCGCGAAGCGCGGTCACGGCCCGCCAAAGAAGTCCATAATGTGAATTCAACTTACGGCCGGTTTCGGTGTTCCAGCCCATGCGGTAAGATGCGCTTTTTCCATGCAGGACTAGCATGATTCCGGCCACGGCAGTTCCCTCGTCGATCGCCCAGAGGAGGCTGGTATCACTGAAGGGGTGGGCTGCTAAAAATTCCTCTTTTAAAAAATCAGCGGTGGGACCGGCGTAGCCTTTTTGGAGTTTGTGTTTCTGATACTCGCGAATAAATGGCAACAGATCGACATTGCTGTTGTCGATATGGATCTGAGCGCCACTGCGTTCAAAGCGACTCAAATTTCGACGCCATTTCAGGCGAAGAGATTTCCTGAGATCCTCTTCAGATTTTCGCAAGTCGAGCCAAGACGTGTGATAAGTTTGTGGTGTCTGTCGGAAGCCTGCGTCCGTGATTGCCATGAGGGCTTCGGTTGAATACTTCAACTCAGGCATCCACCGCAATCTTTGCAGCCAATGCCTGGGGTAGGTGTTTCGCAAGAGTTTCGCAAATTTTGACCAATCTGCTAGATCTACATCTTCGCGAAACCACAGAGGTCCGCGATTTATATTTATCATGCGAATAGCACCTAGCCGAATTTCTTGAATCGCCACGCATCCGATGTCTGCACCGTCTTGGCGGATGACTCCCAATTTCGTAGATTTGTAGTCGCGCCTGTGGGCTGCCTTCGCGTAACTCCAGGATTGCATCCAATTGGCACGAGGGACTTGGTTTAAAAGATCGCGCCACTCGCCAACTGTTTTCACAGACCATTCAATGGTCATCGGAGTCTTGGTTATCGGAGCCGAAATGATGTCTTTGACTGGAGGGAGAAAACCAACGGTGTTGGATTTTAGGGAACTGAGGGTGGGGAGTGAGGACGGCTCGGGCTCTGGTTTCATAATTCCATTTTCCTAGATCTTTTTTCACGGAGCAATGGCTTCGTCTGTAATCCACCCGAGAACCAGATCTGGACAATGATCTAGGTCATAAAAACTGAAAGATTCGGATGGACTGGTCTGACTATTTTTGATCAGCGTGATCAGCTCATTTCAATTGATCTAGAACATCTTTGAGGCTTCTCTTCGCGAGCTGCTTCAAGGTGTTTTCTTGAATCTCGTCTGAAATTTTGCAGAGGATGTCTCCCATTCCACAGCTGATGGCGCAATTTTTATTGGGCGCCTTTGTGGGTACTGCCATCAAACTGCTCTCGGTAACGGCCTTGTAAATTTGATCGAGTGTAATGTCTTTTGGATTTTTTGCCAGCCGTAGACCACCCGATTTGCCTCGTACAGATTCAACCAAGCCCGCGGCTGACAAAGAAACAATGAGCTTTCTGATGAAGCTCGGGTTGGTCTTAATGCTGATGGCCAGTTGCTCAGAGCTCACTAAATTGGGACGGTTGTAAGCCAGTCCCGTCATAATGTGCACTGACACTGGAAACCGTGTGTCTACCACGTTTTTCTCCTAACTTCTTTAAGAGTATCAAGGATATAGTAAAAAAGCAATTTAAATGTACTTTTTAAGATTGCAATTGATCCAGAGTTGGGCCAATATGTATCTATGTTGAATACATTAAGTATCCAAGCAATAAGGAGTTCAAAATGAGTCGATTTATTGGAAAAAAAGTACTAGTGACCGGTGGCAATAGCGGGATGGGCTTCGAGGCGGCAAAAGAGTTCATTCGAGAAGGAGCTGAAGTTTTTATTACCGGTCGAAATAAAGACACTTTGGCCAGCGCCCTTAAGGAGCTAGGTCCGAAAGCGAGAATGGCTGTTAGTGATTCTGGAAGTTTAAAGGACATTGCTGAACTTGCAGAGGCCATCAAGAAAGAGTTTGGTCACTTGGACGCGGCCTTTATCAATGCTGGGGTCGCGCAGTTTGTTCCGCTGGAAGAGATCACCGAAAAACATTTTGATGATACTTTCAATACGAACGTAAAAGGTCCTTTGTTTTTGGTTCAAAAGATTGCTCCGCTTTTTAAAAATGGTGGTTCGATTGTTTTGAACGGTTCGGTGGTTGCGCAGTTGGGCTTCCCAAGCTCCGCGGTTTACAGTGCGACCAAAGCCGCCGTTGTGAACTTAGCGAAAACTCTGTCCACAGATCTGATGAGTAAAAATATTCGCGTCAATACTCTCAGTCCTGGACCGATCGACACGCCGATCTTTGCGCGCATGGGTGGCACCGCCGCCGAAGTTCAGCAGACGCATCAGCACATGGCTTCGCAAGTTCCATTGAAGCGCTTAGGGACTGTTAGAGAAATCGCAAGGACAGTCCTCTTTTTGGCCTCAGATGATTCGACATTTATTGTGGGGTCGGATATTTCTGTCGACGGTGGCATCGCACAACTCTAATTTTCTCTCTCTATGGAGCGCGTCGGTTGATCGTGAAAACTGGCGCATCTTTGTGTTGATAGTCGCATTCAGTATTGAAATTACTGGTTTTTTTACCTCATCAACACGAAAGTGTTCCAGTTTTTGGAATGAACAAAAGTCGCAATTTTTTTGCTAGACTGTCTCGGCGAAAATGGACAACATTTAAAAATGTACAAACAGTTTATCTCGGAAAGCTCCCTCATTTTTGTTGTGTCGATGGACCTCGGTGCCAACTAGATGAGTGATGTTATAAGCAAAGCGATTGAGAATTTAGTTGAGGCGCAAAAATTAGCGATGAGTCGTCGCCCGAAAGTGGCAGGCTTTCCAGTGCTCGCTGAAACGCTGCGAATTTTTGGAGTGACTCGAAATTTTTGGGCGCTGCCTTCGTGTCAAAGTATTTATCAAACAAAATTTGGTTCGGTGGTGCAGCAGGGCGAGTCGTTGGTTTCGAAAACTTCTGAGGTTCCTAAATTTGATCAAGCAGCCTTGATTCGGGCTCTTCGCACTGATCAGGCCGGAGAAAGTTCATTTCCGCAATTCTTGATGGCGTCGTGGGAAGCGGGTGTGGTGGGTTATGATATCGACTTCGAGCGGCGCACCTGCACCTACTTCGGCGTGGCTGAGATCGGAAGAG
>CALCCV010000014.1 GCA_937900305.1 uncultured Pseudobdellovibrionaceae bacterium
GTCATGTTGGAAGGTCAATTGATCCGCTGTAAAAATGCCGGTTGTGCTTGGGGATACTGAACCAAAAATTTTCAACTTCGCCGCCCCTTCCTTACTTCAAATTTTGAACGATGCACTTTGGCTTGTCAGTCCTGAAATCCATGACTATCAATTCATTCATGACAAGAATTGTGAAATGTCCCCAGTGCAAAAAGCCCACGGAATTCAGTCCGCAAAATCCTTTTCGACCCTTCTGTTCAGAGCGTTGCCGAATCATTGATCTCGGCGCGTGGGCCGACGAATCTTACAAAGTTCCCGCGCGGTCGACGGACAACCTTTCAGATCCTGAATTTCCCGATGACCTTGAAAATACAGAATCGGAAGACTCCAACTGACTTTTTTATTTTTTTGTATTGACCTATCTTTGATTTTGGCTTTTGATTTTCATGTCATCGAAAAACAACAATGACACAATGAGGAGTCAGGATGAACAAAGCAGAATTGATCGAAAGAATCGCGACTGAAACTAAAAGCTCTAAAGCCCATGCTGAATTGGTTTTGGACTGTGCTATCGATGCGATCAAAAAAACAGTAAAAAAAGGTGACGATGTGAAATTGGTCGGCTTCGGCACTTTTACAAAAGCGAAACGCAAAGCTCGCACTGGTCGCAATCCACAAACTGGCAAGCCCATCAAAATTCCGGCTTCTTGGGCTCCCAAATTCCGCCCAGGTGCTGAATTCAAAAACTTGGTAAAGTAAGACCTGTTTTTTAGCTTTCAAAAAAGGCGACTTCAAAAGGAGTCGCCTTTTTTTTACCCAAAATTGAAATCAATTCTTACTCCCTTCACACTGCACAAAGAGTTACATTCTTTGCCGAGCAGCCCTAAGTTTGAAAAGTGACAACCACTTCATCGCTCTCTTCATCACACCCGCGCAAACTGCAAAGACTTGGCCTTCTCACCTCCGGTGGTGATGCGCCAGGGATGAACGCTGCGATTCGAGCCGTCGTTCGCTGCTGTGCAAATTTTCAAATTGAAACCCGCGGCTTTCTCCATGGTTACCAAGGCCTCGCCAGCGGCACCTACCGAGATCTGGGGGCGCGCGATGTCGCCAACATTCTTCAGCGAGGCGGAACGATTCTGAAAACGGCGCGTTTTCCGGAGATGCTTCAGCCTGAAACTCGAAATCAAATTGCAAAACGAATCAAAGATCTCGGCGTCGATGCGCTCATCGTGATTGGCGGTGATGGCACGTTGACCGGCGCCCACCTGTTGTGGGCCGAGCATCAAATTCCTTACATGGCTTTGCCTGGCACTATCGACAATGATCTCTGGGGCACCGAGTGGACCATCGGCTACGACACTGCAATGAACACGGCCGTGTCCGCAATGGACAAGATTCGTGACACAGCCGACAGCCACGATCGCCTCTTTGTCATCGAAGTGATGGGCCGAATGTCAGGAGCCCTAGCGGCGTCAGTCGGCCTGGCCTGCGGAGCTGAAATTATTTTTACTCCCGAGGGAAATTTCACCCTCAACGAAGCCGTCACGACCATTCAAGATTCTATAAAAAAGGGTAAAAAAAGTTCTCTGGTCATCACTACCGAGGGGCAAAAACCAGGACGGGCTTACGACTTGGCAGATGCTTTGCGAAAACGGTTGGGAATTGAAGCCAAAGTCTGCGTGTTGGGCCACATCCAACGGGGTGGCTCGCCATCCGCATTCGATCGCATTCTTGCCAGCAACATGGCCGCTTTCGCCGTTGATTCTTTGCTCGCGGGTCACACCGACAGCCTCGTTGGTGCAACGGGTGACAAAATGATCTTGTTGCCAGCAATTGACATCTTGTCTCGTCGCAAAGTGGATCCTGTCAACTTGGTCCAACTCGCTCACCGCCTCTCCCGCTAGGAGTGCGCCACTCGGAGCAAAACCTCACTCAGTGAGTTAAAAAATCCCATGATTGACCCTCATTCACAGAATTGCCATGATTTGGCGATTTTGAAACAGAAACAATCAGCCCCCGTACATTCCGCACTTGTGGAGCCCGGCGGGCCTTAGGAGGAACTCATGAAAAGCTCACTCACTGCGGTTTTGGCACTGGCTTTCGTTGTCGGCTGCACAAAGAACGAGAATGAAATTGTTGTTGGAGAGTACGGATCACTCACGGGTGGAATGGCGACTTTCGGAGTTTCAACCCACAAAGGGATTCAATTGGCCTTTGACGAAATCAACGACAAAGGTGGCATCAAGAGCAAAAAAATAAAATTGATCACGCTCGATGACCAAGGCAAAGACACTGAAGTGGCCTCTGTCGTTACGAAACTCATCACCCAGCACAAGGCCGTGGCCATCTTGGGGGAAGTGGCTTCGGGACTGAGTAAAGTGGCCGCTCCGATTGCACAGCAGAACAAAGTTCCAATGATCACGCCCAGTTCGACAAATCCGGAAGTCACGAAACTTGGCGAATATATTTTTCGGGTTTGTTTCATCGATCCCTTTCAAGGCTTTGTCATGGCAAAATTTGCTTCTGAAAATTTAAAGGCCAAAAAAGCTGCTATTTTTCGGGATGTCAAAAATGACTATAGCGTTGGCTTGGCCGATGTGTTTGCCGCTGAATTTAAAAAAATGGGTGGCGAAATTGTGATCGACACCGCCTATCAACAAAACGACATCGACTTTAAAGCCCAGTTGACTCAAATCAAAAGCAAAACTCCCGACGTCATCTTTGTCCCAGGGTATTACACCGAAGTGGGTTTGATCGCCAAGCAAGCCAAAGAATTGGCATTGACGGCTCCTCTGCTGGGTGGCGATGGCTGGGATTCACCGAAGTTGAACGAGATTGGCAAAGACGCTATCAACGGCAATTACTTTTCCAATCACTACACAACTGAATCTACCGATCCTGCGACTATCGAATTCGTGACTAAGTTCAAAGCGAAGTACAACGAAGTGCCTGATGGCCTAGCCGCCTTGGGATACGACGCCGCTCGTATTTTGGCTGCAGCCATGGAGCGAACGACGGAACTGACACCGTCCAACATTCGAGATGAAATTGCGAAAACTAAAGAGTTCATCGGCGCCACAGGAAAAATCACTATCAACGAAGAGCGCAATGCTGTGAAAAGCGCCGTCGTGGTTCAAGTTGAAAACGAAAACCGCAAGTACGTCACCACCGTTAGCCCTTAAAAGTTTAGGAGCCCTGCTTGCAAGATCTCATTCAGCACCTCATCAATGGACTTGGCCTCGGCGCCATCTACGCACTGATCGCCCTTGGCTATACGATGGTCTACGGCGTTTTGCAGATGATCAACTTTGCCCACTCCGACGTGTACATGGTCGGAGCTTTCGCCGCCTATTACGCCGCTCGCTGGTTCAATTTAGAATCGATGCCCGGAGTGGTGAGTTTTGCAATCCTTTTGCTCGCAGCCATCACGGGCTGCGCTCTTCTGGGACTTTTAATTGAACGGTTTGCTTATCGTCCTTTGCGAAACGCACCTAAACTCAACATCCTGATCACCGCGATAGGTGTGAGTTTGCTGCTTGAGTATTCAGGGCAAGTGATCTTCGGCGCTGATCCCAAAGTTTTTCCGGAGGTTCTCAACAACACGCCGCTCTTTGAGATGGCTGGAGTTTCTTTTAAACTTTTTGATTTTCTTGTGATCGGTGTGGGCCTCGTGGCCATGGCAGTACTGCACTTTCTCATTTACCACACCAAACAAGGACGCGCCATGCGAGCTGTCAGTGTGAATCCTCGAGTCGCAAGCATTTTGGGCGTGAACGTCGACCGCACGATTGTGTTTACATTTGTCTTGGGCTCGGCGCTAGCCGGAGTGGGCAGCGTCCTAGTCGGAGTGAAGTATCCAAAAATTGAACCGTTGATGGGCATGATGATAGGCCTCAAAGCCTTTGTCGCCGCAGTCTTGGGCGGCATCGGCAATATCATGGGAGCCGTACTCGGCGGCCTGATTATGGGATTGTCTGAAGAAATGGTCGTGGCTTATTTATCGAGTACCTACCGAGATGCAGTCGCCTTTGGAATTTTAATTTTGATATTGATCGTTCGCCCTTCGGGACTTTTGGGCCGAAACCAAACGGAGAAACTGTGATGCGATCAAAAATTCGCGCGCCACTCTTGGCTCTGTTGATAGTGAACGTTTTGGTCATGCTATTGGGATTCTTTACCGATGCCTATGTTCAATTGAACATTCTTTTCATCGTCGTGAATGTTTTGATGGCATTGAGTCTCAATCTCGTGAATGGCTTCACGGGGCAATTCTCGTTAGGCCACGCTGGCTTCATGGCGGTGGGTGCCTACACCGCTGTTTTTTTTGTCACTAAAATTTACTTTGCACCTGGTCTGTTGGGATTATTTTTAATTGGGATTTACAGCATCGCGGGCGGCTTACTGGCCGCGCTGGCCGGCTACTTGGTGGGTTTACCTAGTCTCCGATTGCGGGGAGATTACTTAGCCATTGTGACCTTGGGGTTTGGCGAAATCATCCGCGTGGTTTTGTTGAACATGGAGTTTCTTGGCGGCCCCCGCGGCATCGCTGGAATTCCACCAATTCCTTCTATTCAAATCGGGAGCTTCGAAATTTCATCATTTTATGTGGCATTTTTTTATGCCAGCTCATGGGCTGTGGTTTGCTTTTTTTCACTTTGGCGCCTGTGCTACTCCCAATACGGTTTGAGTTTTCTAGGAGTTCGCGAAGATGAAATCGCGGCCGAAGCCATGGGCGTTCCAACGACCAAAGTCAAAGTCCGCGCGTTTGTTCTCTCGAGCTTTTTTGCCGGCGTTGCTGGAAGTTTGATGGCCCACTTCACCTCTTACATTTCCCCCGCCTCATTTTCTTTTTTGCTATCGGTCAACGCGGTCATCATGGTGGTTCTCGGTGGCATGGGAAGTCTCACAGGCTCCATCTTAGCAGCGGCAATCATCACGGTTTTGCCGGAGGCCCTGCGACCCCTTCAAGAAATCACCGGGGTTGATCTTCGCATGGTGATTTATGCGCTGGCTCTAGTTCTCATCATGATCATCAGACCAACTGGCTTATTTGGTGACCGAGAATGGCCTGAGATCTGGCGGAGCTGGAAGACCACACGAAACTTGAAAAAGCAGACGGCGGCTCAAAAACAATCTCAAAGTGCGCGGAGCTCTTCATGAGTTTGTCATCGGAAAACTTATTATTAGAAGTGAAAGATCTGTCGATTCAGTTTGGCGGCTTAAAGGCCGTCGACAGTCTCAACTTTTCGGTCCAAAAAGGTCAACTCAAAGGACTGATTGGACCCAATGGCGCAGGCAAAACGACGGTCTTCAATATGTTGACTGGAGTTTATCAACCCTCTCGCGGGGAAATCTGCTTTCGAGGTCAAATTATCAATAGACTCAAACCCCACGAGCGGTGCCGGCGAGGTATGGCCCGCACGTTTCAAAACATTCGTTTATTTCGTGAGCTCACTGTTCTCGACAATGTGCTGCTCGGTTCTCACCAGAAATTGACTTATGGAATCTTCGATTCTCTATTTTTCACAAAAAAATTCCACACCGAACAAAAGCAAAATCTCGACAAAGCCTTACATCTCTTGAATCTTTTTGATTTAGCCAACAAAAGCGAGCTGCGCGCTGCTGGACTACCTTACGGACAGCAGCGAAAACTGGAAATTGTGCGAGCTCTGGCTGGTGAACCGCGTCTGCTTCTCCTTGACGAACCCGCGGCAGGAATGAACCACTCCGAAACCGATCAACTCATGACCCTGATTGGCCGCGTTCGAAAAGAGTTTGATCTGACAATTTTACTCATCGAGCATGACATGAAACTCGTTATGGGCATTTGCGAAGACATTCTGGTTTTAGATCACGGTGTAAAACTTGAAGAAGGAGATTCTCAAAAAGTGCGAACGTCTGCCAAGGTGATCGAAGCTTACTTAGGGATTGAAAATGAACATTGATTTACCAAAGACGCCGACCTCCCAGCAACACGAAGTTCTGCGGGTTGAAAATTTGAAGGTCGATTACGGCC
Organism: uncultured Pseudobdellovibrionaceae bacterium; assembly: GCA_937900305.1. GTDB lineage: Bacteria > Bdellovibrionota > Bdellovibrionia > Bdellovibrionales > Bdellovibrionaceae > CALCCV01. The sequence continues at coordinate 5,999 of CALCCV010000014.1, forward strand.
CGATTCACGCCATCAAAGGGATTAGCTTCTCTGTTCATCGCGGAGAAGTTGTGTCCCTGATTGGCAGCAATGGTGCGGGAAAAACCTCAACCCTCCGCGCTCTGTCGGGAGTCTTGCCTTGTCAAGGTTCCGTGGTGCTGAACGGAAAAGACATCACGAAGCTCCCCTCTCACAAGCGTGTGGCCTTGGGTCTTGCGCATTCACCGGAAGGTCGCGGAGTTTTTCCGAACCTCACTGTGCATGAAAATTTGCTCATGGGCGCCTTTTCGATCAACGATCGAGCTCTCATCGCCAAGAATTTAGAAAAGGGATTTTCACGATTTCCTCGCCTCCGTGAGCGCCGCAATCAGTTGGCCGGCACGCTTTCGGGCGGTGAACAGCAGATGGTGGCTATTGCTCGTGCCCTTATGATTTCCCCCGAACTTTTGCTTCTGGATGAACCATCATTAGGACTGGCACCACTTATCGTGAGTCAAATTTTTGAGGTCATTCAAGAACTCAATGCCCTGGGAACAACGATTCTTCTTGTTGAACAAAATGCTCGCCTTGCGCTTAAAAAATCTCATCGCGCCTACGTTCTTGAAACAGGCCAAGTTAAGCTCTCGGGCTTCAGCAAAGATTTACTAGATAACGACGAAGTCCAAAAAGCTTACTTGGGTGGTTAGAGCCTCCTTGACGGGTTAGTGGCTGGTTAGTGACGCCGAAAGGACAACAGATCACTGACGTGAACGCCAAAAAAACTCGCGATTCGAAACAATGTCGATAACGTCAAGTTCACGGAACCGCCTTCGATGCTTTGCAGATAACGATAGGAAATTCCCATTTTTTTTGCGGCGTCCTTTTGAGTGAGCCGTTGGGTTCGACGAATTTCCGAAATATTTTTGCCCATCGCTTTTAAAATCAACTCTAGAGTCATGATCTTCGCCTCCTTGTTTCTAAACTTGTGCGAGGTCCTCTTGTTGTCAAGACTCGGAATCTCGACGCAAATCTAAGTGCTTAATATCATTAGATAAGATTTCGTATTTTCAACCTGCATCGAAATCACGCATTGAGGTCCCTTAGATTTCTGACACTGACAACTCACAACCTTCGAGGAAATCTGTCTCAAACCTCGGCCGATTTTGCCCGACCTTTTGCCCGGATCGATTTCATTTAGTTTTGAGCGCGGGCCAGTGATTTGCATTATTTACTTTTCAGAAGTAGGGAGGCTAAAATGCCAACGCAAGACAACAAGAGTTTCAATAAGAATCCGGCCAAAGAATCTCCAAGCTCAAGCCAAACTTCTCAAAAGAGTTTCGGCAATAAAACGGAGTCAGCATCAGACATGCGGCGAGGAAACGAACAGCAGCGTCCAATGCAGGGCTCAAAAGGATCGCAGTCAGTACGAAATGACCGTGATCAAAAACAACAAGACGATGATCAATTTGATGAATAGCAAAGAGATCATAGGACGCATCTCAGGACTTGCGTCTTAGAGAAAGGTCCACGTTGATATAAACGGAAGGTAAATTAATTTATCTTCCGTTTCTTTATTTAAATTTAAGCTTCGAACATTTATTTACGCGTTCAACGGCTTGAGCGCACCTCTGTTGCAGATGAACTGATTGCAAATGAACCGAAAATTTTCAATTGTTCGCTCACCAAAACCCACAGGAGACTCCATGAAACTCATCAACGGCCTTCGACAACAAGCTCGAAATCTGCCAGAACAAGCACTTACGCTCGGAAGAAACTGGCTTCACTCACCAACCGTGAACGGATATAGAAAATCAGCGCGCGAACAATTTCGAACGGCTATAAAAACCACAAAGCACCAGGCCTTGAAAATCGAAGATTCACTTCACACCCGCTTTCATTCAACAGAAAAAATCAATCGCGCGACAAAGATACTTTTTAAACTTGGACACCTTCATCCGGTGTCGAGCGGCCTGAATCAGATTTTAAATTGGTTGGATTCTGGCAATGTCACCAATCAGGCACCTGTTGAAAAAACTGCGGGCAACGAAATTGAGATGAAATCTGAACGACGCGGCACTCGCCGTGCGGCGAAAAGCAAAGACTCCTCTTACAAAAACCTAAATAACCAGGTCGCTGCTGTTAGACGCGGTCACATTCGCGGTCAACCTCGCGCGCACTAAATAAATAAAATTGAAATAGAAAGTTTCAGTCTTTGGAGGCTATCTTTGGTTGTGCGAGCCTTTTGATGGTATTTCCAAGTTGAGGACCATCAAAAGGCTTCGCCATATGACAGTCGAAACCTGAAGCCAAAGCTCGCTCGATATCACCTTCAGAAGCATATGCTGAAAGGGACAATGCCGGGACATTGCCATTTAGTGCTGGACCAATTTTGCGTATTAATGCGGAAAGAACAGTCCCAAATCGAACCGTGTGCGACAGTATGGCCCACAGGCCGCACTGGTCATTTTAAATCAAATTACTTGTCAGTAAACTCTAGAACGGAACCGCGTCGACACATTCGAATCGCGAAGAACCGAAAGGATCTGTTTGAGGGCCTTTCGGGTCGGACCACAGCCAGACCTGCTTTCAATCTTCCCAAATCAAGTTCGGAAATTTTTATTGAAAAAGCACCGACAATTGAAGCCCAAATGAGGAAGGATTCTCCTTTTCGAAAATGGTGGTGTAAAAAGCGCCCACTTCCATTTGAGTATCGGAAGTTCTAAAAAATCTCATTCCACCGTACAAGGAACCACTAAATCCCGTTCGAGAAATTTCATCACCGATCCCAGATCCGAGACCAAATTCGCCACCGATGAATGGCGAAATCGCCGTACGTGAAACAAAAAAAGCACCCCCAATGCCGAGTGAACCCAGAGTGCCTTTTCCCGATTTTGCGCTCGCAATACCGAGTCGAGCGCGGATCTCTGCGTCTTCGTTGGCCTCCCAATGGCGAGCCAGTGCGAAGGTATAAAAAAGTTCGTCATTTTCTAGATTGCGTCCCCCGCCAGGACCAAATCCAAAGCTCCAGGCCTTGAAAGATTTGATTCGAGTTTCAAGGCGGTGCACGCGATTGGGATTGATCTTACCCACCTCTTCTTTTTGTATTTCGGCAGACTGAAACTCTTCGTCTTGTGATGACTGAGCCCACGTTGTCGTCGACCCAATGGTGAGGGCCGCCAGAACCAAGAAACCGAAAACCAGTAAAATTCTTTTCATCCACAACCTCCCTAAGAGCAACACATCGATAGAACCGAATCGACTCCTTGACCTCTATCGCAGGTAGGGAAGAGGCGCAAATCCTCTCGCCGCAAAATCGATGCATTGAAGAAGTTCTGGCCAAAAGCCACAAAAGATTTAAATCTCATGTGGCTTTTCGTCGAAAATTCATTTGGGTCGGATTCAATGACTCGAAGGAATGACACCAGTCGCAGAGGCCGCGGCGTTTTGCTTGTTAGCTTTTTCCGCTAAAACGGCGTCGCCCTCTGGATCGTGAGTGACAATGCGAGATCCCACATGCCGGATCATCCACTGGCGACCGCGCTCCATAAAATTAAACACCGCCGGTATCACGAACAAAGTCAAAAAAGTTGATATGATCACGCCGCCCACGACGGAAATTCCCAGCGACGTCCGTTGGCTAGAAGCCTCATTCAAACCGATCGCCACTGGCATCATTCCAGCGATCAATGCAAAGCTGGTCATCAAGATCGGTCGCAAACGAGTTCGACCAGCGATCATAATGGCTTCGTGAATCGAATGCCCTTCTTGAATTTTTTGGTTCACATAATCCACCATGATGATCGAGTTCTTCGTCGCCAGACCCATCAACATAATACAACCAATCATTGAAAATAAATCCAGAGAAGCTCCCATGATCAATAGCGCTAAGAAGCCTCCGGTCACCGCAAATGGAATCACCAACATGATTGTAATTGGCGTCACCAAAGACTCATACAAGCTCGCCAATACCAAATAGATGAACAAGATGCCCATTCCCCCGGCCACAAGCATATTCACCATGAGCTCTTGAAAATTTTCAGCCTGACCAACAAATCGATATCGAACGCCAGGTGGAAGTTCGATCTGCTTGGTGTTGAAAATGGTATTGACCTCGTCAATGACCCCACCCATCCCTTTTCCTCCGGGCATAAGATCTGCTTCAATACTTACGTATCTGCCTCTATTTTCACGATTGATCGTGGCAAATCCTGTCTCTTTAACGGGTTTCGAAAACTGACTTAAACTCACTTGGCGGCCGTTGAGATTCGGCACAGTGATGTCTGAATAGTACTTTTCTAAATCTCGTTGATCGTCTTGAACACGAACTCGAATATCATACTCGAGGCCCTTTTCCCGAAACTTTGCGGGCACAATGCCTTCCACTTGTGCACGCAATTCGCCGCCAATCACTGCTGTAGACACGCCATAACTCTGCGCCTTCGAAAGGTCGACTTTCACTTGATACTCGGGCAAGCCAGGCTTATCGGTGATCTCGGGTTCCAAAAGATCTTTATTTTTTTCCAATCGCGCAAAAAGTTCGCCCGCCACTTTGCGAACCTGTTCGAGGTCCTGACCACTCACATTGATCACGAAGGGCCGCTGGCCCGCTCCTACGAAATCGATATCTTTCACCTTAGGTGCTGCGATTTTGAGATACGGCTTTAACAACTCACGCACTTCCGCCTTTACTTGAGTGGTCGTCAGCGTTCGTTTTTCAAATGGAACAAGCGTGACATAAAAATCGGCTTTGTACGACTGTCCATTGGTGTTTCCAACGTTCAAAATTCGATTCACCACACTGGTGTGGCTGGCAATAATTTTATCAACTTCCAGAGCCACCCTGTTCATCTCTTCCAGAGTCGTACCACTCTGCATCTCCAGAGCCACACCAAACTCACCGCTGTCTTGCGGAGGCAAAAATGTTTTCGGAATAAATTTGACTGAATAAAAAAGCCCGATCACGATCAGCACCGCGATCATCAGTGTGGTGCCCGGAAATCGCAAAACCCTTTGCAAAATCTTTGCATAAGTATTTTCTAGGTGTGTTTGTAAGGCATCGAAGGCGTTCAACAAACTTCGCACCGGACTGGTCCACGAGTAACCTTTTGTGCGCACACCATGTCCAGTGCCCCCGAGATACGCTGACAACATCGGCGCATTAGAAAGGGCATCAAACAAGCTCACCATCATCACAAAACAAACGCCAAGACCGAACGATTTGAAAAACTGACCCACCACGCCCTGTAAAAAGGCAATCGGACCAAACACTGCCAAAATTGCCAAGGTCACGGCGATGACAGCCAGACTGACTTCACGTGTTCCCTCGAGAGCCGCACGAATAGGTCCTTTGCCCATTTCCAGATGGCGAAAAATATTTTCTCGTACGACGATCGCATCATCAATGAGAAGTCCCACCGCCAAAGAGAACGCCAACATAGTCATGATATTGATTGTTAAACCTGACATATAAATCAAGGTCATCCCGCCGATTAACGAAACGGGTATCGCCAATCCGGTGATGAGCGTGCTACGCAGGGATCCCAGAAATAAAAACACGACGAAAATGGTCAAACAAATTCCGAACGCGATCGATTCTAGAACGTCCATGATGTTGTTCATGACAAAGCGGGACATATCCCGTACCACACTCATCGAATAACCTTCGCCTCGAGTGTTTTTTAGTGTGCCGTTGAGTTGCTCAACTTTCTTTTTAATATCGTTGGCAACCTTTACGGTGTTTGCGCGTGATTGCTTATAAATAAACAAAAGCGCTGTGGTTTCACCATTCAAATACGCTTTGATTTTTTCATCTTCCAGCGTGTCCACAACTTTACCGATGTCATTGACGGTGGTCGTGACATCATTGCCAAAGAAGGTCACAATTGAATTTTGAATCTGGTCCAGCGTATTGAACTCACCCAAGGTTCGAAACACGATTTCTTTTTTATTTTGATCGATCTTACCGGCCGGAATGTTTTGACCCGCGCTCTTCAGACTGGCGACAACCTGGGACGCCGACATCTCGCGAGATTTCAATTTTTTGCGATCCAATTGCACCTGAATCTCACGCTTGCGGCCACCATAGATTTCCACGCGGCCCACCTGATTGACTTGCTCAAATTGAGGCCTCAAGGTGTCGTTGGCTAAGTCGTATAATTCGCCACCTTTTAGCGGGGAATTGACGGACACGACCATGATGGGCTGATCTGCCGGATCGATCTTTCGAATGACGGGCTCTTCAATTTCATCAGGTAATTTACCCTTAACACCTGAGATTTTATCGCGCACTTGTTGCTCGGCGTATTTGACGTCGACTTCCAGGTTGAACTCCGCCACAACAAAACTCATCGATTCTCGATTTATCGAACGGATATTTTTGACGCCGGCGATTCCACCCAGCTCTTCTTCGATGGGTTTAGAAACCAACGTTTCGATTTCGGTAGGACCCGCGCCAGGATAAATGGTCTGCACAGTTACAACCGGAAATGCCACATCTGGAAAAAGCTCCAAGGGCAGACTTTTCAAAGAAAAAATGCCCAGAACCAGAATTGCGGCCAATACGCAACTCATAAAAATGGGACGTCGGACTGACAACTCAGAAATATTCATAAATCACTCAATTCCTATTCCGTTTTCTATTCAAACAACTTTAAACTTGCGAGCAGCGATCTAGCCTGCAATTCAAGTTCAAGTCGTCTGGAAATAATATTTACGTAATCTTGTTCAAAAGTTAGAACTTGGTAGGTCGTTGATCGACCCAGATTGTAGCGACGACGCTCTTCATCCGCCTTGCTCTTTTGTGTTTTCTCTAGGTCCCGCAAAAGCTCGAGTTGCTTACGAATCTGCTCGAGTTGTGAAACAGTCAGCTGATAAGTATTCCGGGTTTCAAGCTCTAGCCTTTTCAAGTTGAGATTCGTGGCCTCAACATCTTGTTCGTTGGCCGTCATCAGGCGATGGTTCATGGCGTAATCCAATGGGATCGTCAAAACCAAGCCCAACAAATAATAATCGTTGCCATTTTCAAACTGCTTTCTTTGCGCATCGGGCAGTTCTTTGTCGCGGCCAACAACGTTCATCTGAGCCGAGAAATCCAAAGTTGGTTTCAACTTTTCAATGTTGGCACGCGCATCCGCGGCTTTTGCTTCTGCGCCAGCTCGTTGAATTAAAATGTCCTTACGCACCTTCTCAATAGAGCCATCCAACTTTAAAAGTGAGAGGTCAATCGGCTTGTAAGTCAATTCCTCTGAAATGGGCTCTTGGACCTGCCCCCTCAAGAGATTTAATTTTCGTCCCAGTTCCATCAATCGCGTTTCACTACTCAAGGTCTCGAGCTTGCGAGCTTTGAACGCCGCATCCGCCTGAAAAAAGTCAGAAACGTCAGCAAGACCTTTTTTTCGCCGTTGCGAAGACCAGTTGTAGAGCTTTTCGGCCCGAGCTTCATTTTCGCGAGTGATTCGCAAGAGCTCTTGAGTCGAAGCCGCTTGCCAATAGGTCTGCTCAGCTTCAATGATTTTACTGATGACTCGAACTTCGCTCTCGAGTTGGGCCGCTGTCAATTTTTTGCGAATAGAATCTTTGTCGGCTGTCGTCTGGGCGCCAAAAAAATTGCGCCAAAGATTGATATTCAGCTCCAATTTGGGAAAGGCGTCGTAGTACTCAGGCGCGGGAACAAAGCTGGGTGAAACTCCCAATAAAACTGTTTTTGAAATATTCTCACTCAAAGACCACTGCAAACCCAGCTCAGTCTGCTGCTTCAACCCGACACCCGCCCCTTGACTAACCGTCCGCAATCCTTGGGCCGAAGGATTTTGAGTCGGACGCTCATCATCGAAATAATTAAGGGCTGTAAAAAATTGAATCTTCGTCGGCAGCTCCGCACTTTCAACAAGTGCAGCGGAGGAGCGCTGCTGCAACTCCGCCGCCTGAATGGAAGGATCATTTTTTCTCACCTCAGCTAGGTATTCATCAAGAGACAGAGATTTGGCTTGGGCCAATCCCGCTTGGAGTATAGCCAAGCACCAGATAGTCAATTTCATGCAAGAGCTCCGTTAGTAATCAATTCAAGAATGGCGTCATGATAATTTTTTAGAAATTTTTCGTCTTTGATCGAACAACCGAGGGCCATTTTCATGGGCATCTCGGCGTGGCAAAGATGGCTCAGCAGGGCAAAAATCATGATCGTCAAAAGCTCTGTTTTCACCGAGCTTCGTAAAATCTTTTCATCTTGGCTTTTCTTCAAAAAGCTTCGCACCATCTGAAACATAGGATCTAAATTCTGCTTATAAATCTTCATACCATTGACCGAATTGAGCTCAAATTCCCTTTGAACCATCCGCACAAACTGTGGCGAATCAGCAAACTGTTTCATCGCTTCAGAGATAAACATTGAAAAACGAACCAAAAATTCCTCTTTGCTTTTAGGCGGAACCAACAGAGAGGTTAGCGATTCGACTTTCTGTAAGGTATAGGCACTCAAACATTCGAAATACAAATTTTCTTTGCCACCAAAATGATAAGAAATTAAAGCTGGATTCACATCCGCCTTTTGAGCAATCTCGCGCACGCTTGTACCTTCTTGGCCTTTGCTCGCAAATAGATCCAAGCTCGCCGCCAAAATCTTTAGGCGCGTCTCACCAGAGTTGGTGACCTCCGGCCGTTGGGGAGGGCGACCCACCTTTTTTTTATCAGACTTGGGCGACTTCCGAATTAAAGCTCTATCGGAAGGTCGTGTGGATCTCTTTACCATACTTAAACGCTATCACAATTAATTTAAACAAACAATTAACTAATTTGATGTCTGGTTTAAGGTGAGATTCGGTCATTTTTTACACATTTTTCGGTTCTTTTTGGGACTTTTGGCCAGCCAATGGCGCAAACTGAGCCGTACCGAAGGCCCACAAAAGAGTTTTGCACTTGACCAGGTCTGCCAACTCCTCTTCGTGAACACATCCCCGACGGCTTGCCAAAAATCGGCACAAATTTGTTCAGATTTGTTCAATACTCAACAGGACTCCGACTGTTACTCTTCAACCACCACGAAGTCCAAATACGATCTGAAGGGCCCAAATAAATTTAGATTAAACCTAGGAGGTTTTATGCTCGGAGTTTTTACCAAAACACTTTTATCAGCTGTCCTCAGTCTATCAATCGGCCTGCCGGTGGCCCATGCCGGAGAAACCCCGCCTCCAATGGCCTCACAAACGGATCGATTAGTTAGTTTGCGCGATCAAAAAAATAAAGTCGCTACTTTGGAAGATGAAATCCGAGTGGCTTTAGACAATGCTCCCAGCGATGCCAACACTATAACTCTCTTAGGAGGAACAGTGGGATCGTTGATTTTACTCAGCTTCTACACCCGCAGCACTAGCAATAAGACATTCGCCTATACCATCTTAGCCAGTATCACGTTTACGATCGCGGCACTTTGGAATGGCAATAGCGTCAACATCGCACGCTCGGAAATTGAAAAGCTAAGCAAAGTGTTGGAAGAGATGAAAACGGATCTACGAGGCCAAGAAGAAGAATTGACATCTACTCAAGTTCCATAACGGAACAGATGCCCGCGAAGACAATAGAGCGGCAGCGGATTGTTCAGTCGACTTCAGACAACATAAGGACGAGTCATGAAAATCGAATCCACTATTCTAAATTCATTTTTCCCTCATTTTTTCATGATCGTCTTCATTTGTCTCAGTTTCAATGTTGAAGCCATTGCTGCGGATATCGTGCCTCCGAGTGATGATGAAATTCACGCAGCGACCCTTGAAGCCTGCAACTTGGTCACAGCGGTAGATTTTCGCGATGGACTAAAAAGTGATGACCTCCACGCGGGGCGATTTCCCTCAGCTAGATTTACCAAAATTCTGGACGACATCCGATTTGCATCTTTTCAAAATGGGATGTGGGGCACGACAGATTCGCTGGATCGGGTCGCGTGGATTGTGGGATCCAATGCATTTGAATACGCTTTAAATGAATGTTATGGAAACGACACTCAGTCTATTCACCTTTTCAGAAAGGCCGTTAGGCAATCATCAGAGGCTGGATACTATGCCAGCTTTGCAGTTAAAACTGCGGCCTTGTTGATTTTCGACCGAGGAATTCTAAAACTAGCGCGGGTCAATCCTCTCGCCGCCCTTGGCTCTAAAGTTTGGAGCGGAATTCAATTGGGTTATCTCGGAGTCTTGGGAAATCAAATGTGGAAAAGCATTTTTCCCGGGTCTGTCGATGCGACAGAAAAACCGCAAAATGTGGACCTAATGGAAAAGCTCTTACAGGAGCTTCGAGACCCAACCACTCGTGCAGATCTAGAACCCGCTGTCATTGATGTAAAAAAAATTATCGACCCTCTCGCTAAAGACAAATGAAATATTGGCGATACGATAGAAGGCCAATGACCTTTAGAGCCAACTTTTTGCCTCTCATTTTTTTACATAGGTCTGTAAATTCAATCGTGAATGCGTGGGTACTCCATGTACCTGAACTGCAAGAAATGAAGAGTAAACCTTTTACTCCACATGGTTTATTGTGATGACAAATTCTTCCATGATCTACGAAACTATAAAATTAAACGGAGAAACCATGAAACTGATCGCAATTACAACCCTCGTAATCTTGGGCCCTGTTGCTCAAGCCCAATTTACAAGTTTTAATACCAGCTTTCACTCTTCACCGAGCCAAATTTACAATGACCCAAACAATCCCGCTACTGGATACACAATCGAGATCACAAACCCCATGAAAAATGGAATTCTAATCATGTCCAAAGGGACAGATAGCGAGCAAAACAGAAATGCCGGTCAAAGATTTTGTGAACGAGCATTTGGTGGTTCTTACGTGAAGTCCAAAGGCAATAATGGTGAGAAACACACGGGACTGATGATTTTCCAGGACAATAGCCTGACGCCAACAAATTCAGCCACGAAAGAAAACCACATTGAATATCTAACCTGCGAAAATGCCACCAGCCGCACTAAACTTCCCAATAATGCAGATTTAACCGCAGCCAATATCCAGGCAGACAATCCTCAATTTCCGATGTACTACCCCGATCTAACTATGACGGTAGATGGCGAGCCCCTACAAATCCTTGCGTCTTCGGAGCAAAATGCAAACGCGATTGGTCAGGCCGCCTGCAGAGCATTTAATCCCAGGTCCAACTTATACATGAACATGGTCGATATGGGCTCAGTGGCCGTATTCACAAATGGGGTCGCCTCTCGCCAAAAATCGATTTTACAAGGCGTCGTCTGCAAGTAGATAGGTGAATGCATCGTACGTCATCTGGCGATAAAAAATGGAGGCCCCGAAAGGCGCCTCCATCCTTTTCAAAGACTAGATTCGTCTTCTCGATTCTCAGTTGCTCGCTTGCGGAACTTTGCTTTCGTCCACCGCAATTTCAATTTCGACTCGGCGATTTTGCTGACGACCAGCGGCTGATTTATTGTCAGCTACTGGTTGGCTTTCGCCAAGGCCCACCGTTGACACGGTGGTTGATGGAATTCCATTTGCGATCAGCACCGAACGAACGGCGTTGGCCCTGTTTTCAGAGAGGGTCGCATTCAATGCATCTGAACCGACATCGTCAGTATGCCCTTTCACTGTCAAAACATTTTCAGGATATTTCTTCATGATCGTCGCCATCTCTTTGATGCTGGCGATAGCTGCCGGCTTCAAATCTGATTTACCAGTATCGAATAAAATATCACTCTTCAATTTCGAAACAATGCCTTGATCCGTGCGCTTGGTCTCTGCCACCTTTTCAAGTTCTTTGGCCTGTTTATCTAAACGATTTCCGACAACGCCACCCACTCCAGCACCGAGGGCTGCCCCTAACAACGCTCCTTTTTCACGATTTCCGGTTTGGTGACCAATCACAGCCCCAGCCAATGCCCCAACACCCGCACCAATGCCAGCTCCCGCCATGGTCTTTTTGTTGTCACTTGCGCAACCAGCAAACACCGCCACGGCCAATGTCCCACAAATTATTTTTTTCATGAATAGACTCCTTTTTTTAAAGTTTCAGTTTTAATTTTTGTGTAGCT
>CALCCV010000015.1 GCA_937900305.1 uncultured Pseudobdellovibrionaceae bacterium
TTTCCCTACACGACGCTCTTCCGATCTAGTGTGCGCTGAGTCCGATCTTATTTCTCTCCATGTTCCACTCAATCACGATACTTTTCACCTGATCAATGCGGACACAATTTCAAAAATGAAAAATGGGGTTCTGCTAGTCAATACAGGCAGAGGGGCGCTCATTGAAACCAGGGCTCTTATCGAAGCGCTGAAAAGCGGAAAACTCGGTGGGGCCGCGCTGGATGTCTACGAGGAAGAAGAAGAAATATTTTTCCATGACCTTTCAACCCAGGGCCTTCAAGATGATGTTTTCGCGCGCCTCCTTACGTTTCCAAATGTACTGATCACTTCTCATCAGGCTTTCCTTACAAAAGAGGCACTTCACAATATAGCTTTGACGACTTTGACAAGTATTCAGGAGTTTACGACAGGCGGCAAAATCCCCGCAGCAAAGTTGGTTTTCAAACCTCAGGAAAGTCACTTGTTACTCAGTTAGTCCGTCTAGCTACATTTGGAAGAGAAGATGCCTGCACTTTGCAGGAGCAATTTCGGGCAGCCGACCAGTTGCGCCGCTCGATATTGAAACATTGCACTGTGAACGAGGGGATGAACGTCACATCGTGAGGCTTTGTTTCTCGATCCCCTTCTTCTAATTTTGTTGGCAAATGAAATAGGACGGATTCGCACTGGGTACCAATTTGAGTTTATCAAGAACATGATACACATTCCCATCTGGCAAGATTTGAATCACAAAAAGATCGCCTGAATAGCATTTTCCGTCCTCTTGGCAGGTTGTGCGATAGGAAGAACCGTTGCACATTTTCCAATAGTCGCACACTGACGGATTTGAAAGGGATCGTTCAGGTACGCGATTAGTTGCGATAAGGTCTCGACCCGCAACCTCGAAATGCAAACCACAGATCTGACGATAGAGGTTCGAAGTTTTTTCCGTTGAGCTTTGCAAGATCTTCTTCAAATCCAGCTAGAGCCTGATTTGAGTTTGCGGATAGGCAGCTGGTAATGAGGACAGCAAGAACAAGGTAAAACTTCGCGGCTTTTAGAGATTCCATTTGCGCTCCTTAGTTTGTAATCTGAAACCAATTTAGCGATGTCTTTCGGCGATTGCGATCCACATCCGCTAACAGATGGCAGGCCAAAGATTGTCAATGTGTCTAATCTTTAGGTAGCAAGTTGAGTTAAATGGTGGTGCACATGGAATTTTCGAGCCCGAGGCAAAGCCAGGTGGCCTTTTTGGATGCCTATCCTCATCTGCCGTCTGAACAAGTAGACTCTTGGGGCGATTGGATTTCGCTTTATTGGAAGATTGCAGCCTCTGCTGTGAGTTGGTCGATAAATAGCTCGTTCCATTCGCGAACGGTCTTTGGATCTCGACATTTCCAATTTGTGAAATTTCGGTTGATAAGTTGAATGATTTTTTCTGAGATCACCATTTTTTTAGATTTGCTGTCTGCGGTGGCTAAGAGTTTGATCCAAACGTAGTGGCGGGTTGGTGACAGGATGTGATGCGGGTTTCTCATAGTCGGACCTTCTAGTCCGCCATAGCGGTTGTAAAACAAATCCCATTTTGTTTTATCAAGTTCTCCAGATTTGAAATTTCTAAGGTTTGCGTTAAATGGAGGCGTCGCCTTTACGGGACTCACGGCTAACGAGGGGGCAGTGGGGTTGTTACGATAGGCAACTGCTAAGACATCTGCAACAAATTCCATGGTAGAGTCCATCATGAATGGGTTCGGTCCCGCGCACTTCAGCCACTTTGTAGCGAGTTCTGGATTTGTCGAAACTAGGGTGTTTTCTGCTAATCTCAAATTTTCTAATTTCTTATGAATAACTTCTTTTTGTTTGAATATCTCTTCCCACAGCGGCCTGCTTTGGGTGTTGTCAAGTTGTGACATGAGAGTTTTATATTCTTCGTTCAACTGCAATTTTTGTGAAGCAAGCTTTTCCATTTCGGGCCAGACGTTTGAAACTGGCTGAGGTTTGAAATTGGCAAGAAAAGCTTCGTGGCCAATCTCGTGGGCCGCAATGGTTTGCATGTCAGTTGGAAGTAAATCGTAGAACTTATTGTCCCATGGATTCAACATCTCCATGACAATGGGGAAGTCGAAGAAAACGGATACTTCGCCATTATTTTCTCCTACACGTCTTGCCGCGTTTCTTGCTCTTGCACTGAGTGAAACAATGAGATCGTTCGGCATCGATATGAAATCAGAGTAAAGCGCAACCACTTCCTCGAACAGGTTTTGAACTTTAGAGATCTCGTCGGCTGTGATATCGGCGCTGTGGGGTTCAATGACCACAGGTTTCGCAGTGACGCTCGCTGGACAACGATCATTGGTGACTAAAGCCAACGAAAAATCTATTGAGCTAAGGGTCGCAATCGCGAAAAGAAAGAGTCCAATGCATCGTTCGATGTTCATTTGCACCTCGAAATCATAATAATTTGCGCCAACTCAGAGTTAGCTTCCCATCAACTTTCGCTGCAAAGGGCAGTCCATGAAATTATCTTTGTATTCAGTCTGAATTGCAGCCCTTATGCGATTTTAGGTGAACGGGGTATCGTCGAATTTTTAGACACTTAAGGTGCGCGCGCCCAAGGGCACAGGAATCTCCTTCTTGCATATTTTAGTCTCAAAAGTAGAGCGTGCCAAAAGGGGAATTTCTTGAGAACTGTCCATCTTCTACCGATAGGTTCAAGAGTAGAACGTAGGACAGGAGTGAAGCTCGACGGATTCTTCCGCATGGCTTTGCGCGAGGAATCTTACTTCTGGTAGAGAGAGCCTTGAAGCTCAAATTTTATAGCCAGCGCAAAGATGGCGACGTCGCAAATTTAAAAGATTTGATTTCGTTAACGCCAGTTCATGAAGTTGATATCGCCCGTTTCCCGTGGTACGAGAGTTATTCAAATTTTAATGGAGGTATGTTTTGAAATTCACGGTTGGTTGTGTTTTAGCGTTGAATTGCCTTAGCTCTATTGTTTTCGCCGATGAATCCGAAATTGTTTGGTACCTCCTTCAGCTCATTGGCGCTTAGAACATCAAAGAACACAATTTGAAACCAATGATGTATTTGTTTGTGGCTTTATCGAAAGTCACAAATACCGTTGTGAATTTGATAATGAAATAAAATAC
Source organism: uncultured Pseudobdellovibrionaceae bacterium (assembly GCA_937900305.1). GTDB lineage: Bacteria > Bdellovibrionota > Bdellovibrionia > Bdellovibrionales > Bdellovibrionaceae > CALCCV01. The sequence continues at coordinate 3,129 of CALCCV010000015.1, forward strand.
ATTGCCAATGGAAAACCATTTCGACTTGAGCATTATGTCGGAATGGGCGATGGTATGTGTTATCATATGCGCCGAGACTAAACTGGTTAGTATTGAGAAGTTAGCTCAGTAGAACGATCAGAACTTGAATCCCGCCTTAGCTTCAAGAATTGTAATGAGACAAAATCACGTTTCGGGCGAGAAGGCATTTGTCGATTATTGCCAACGGGATCTCGTTTGTAGATGTGCAGTCGGGGTTGGTTACAAAAACGCAACTCTTTGTGGGTTGCTTGGGTGCGAGTTCTTATACGTTGCTGAAGTTACGAAGACGCAGGCGTTGCCGGATTGGCTGATGAGCTATGTGCGAAAGCAACCAATCAAGTGTTCAAGTTTTTGACAAGTCAACAATCTGAAGCTCCCTGAGACCGGAAAATCGATAACACAAGAGGTTTTTAGACAGGGAAAGACAATCCATTGTGGCTGACGTTGTCAAACAAGGCCCATTTTTTGCTATACAAATACAAGATCTAAAAGGTTCTTGTCTATAGCCTCACTCCGACAACTCGGAGTTCATTCCAAAGAAGGAAGCTAAATGACATTGATGTCGTTTTCTTTTGTCCTCTCTACATTCTTTCTGACACTCGCATTTCCGCGGTCTTTGGCGGCCCAGGACCTCTGCGCCAGTTTGTTTCACCAAACGTCGACGTCTGTGCCACCGGAAATTCGCATTCCACAGGCTAGCAAACAGGTAGAGTGTTACGTGTCAGGGGCTTGCAACTTGGATGCGGGCGAGGTCCTTCAAGAAATGATGCAAAGACCTGAAAGTTTCGATTTGAAAAAGCTGAAGGTTCTCATTTTGGGAGATGTTATGTTTGGTTATAAGGCCTATCGAATTCACGTTGCCGTGTACGATGGGCGTGGCTACATCTACGATCCCACATTCCATGCCTCCAGAACCGTAAAACCCATCAAAGTCTCCGACTACATCGCAGCCACTTTAGATAAACACCCATCCCGCTCCTCGCAGATACGCCTTGTCGATCCCGAAGCGTATCTCGCAGAACTTCCGGGCGATTACATTTGGAGTCTTTACTATTTTGGCTATGGCATGCAAGGGATGGGCAACTTAATACATGAGGCAGAGTTTGGGATCGATGATCTGCATCGAGCGCAACGAGGCCTTCCGGTCGGCAAAACGGCCTTGCAAAGTCTGCCTCCGATCTTAAACAAGTCCGAATTCATCAGCTGGCTCAGCAATCCGTAGTTTCCTGCGATGGCAGTGACTTAAGTTGAGACGGAACATCTTTCATTTATTTTTTCAGGGCGCATCCAGCGAGTAAATGTGGGCTCTAACGTTGCTTGCTTTTGATGTGATCGGGAGTGGGCGGATTGCTCTGAAACGCGCAGAGAGGCAACTGGAGATAATTTGCCAAAGCTTGGAATTCAGCGCTTGAGACAAGAACAAAAGGGGCTATGGCTGCAGCCTGATCGAGAGAGATGTGCGCTGATCCCTGTAGCATCTGTGACAAATAGGTAAATGGCAGCCTATCGCCGAGGAAAATGCTGAGTGCGCTCCTCTGGTTTTCAATCGTCTTGTCCAGCTTAAACCCAAGCTGCAACTCAAAGGAGTACGTATGAAAACCCTGCTAATGATCCTCGCCGGAGTTTCAATGATGAACAAAGCGGTAGCCTCACAGCCAGGAGCTTGTGACATATTCAATCCCTTCGTGGACAGTACCATTACTCTCGATCCTCAAAGTTGCTCCGAGGATGAAGAGGCCAGGGTCAAACTATTTGAAGAAAAAGGAGGAGCCGTTTGCGCTCAATACAACTATGAAAAGCAACAGTACGAAGTCTATAGGCACAGTCATGACAGCAATGAAGAGAATCTGAAACTTTTTGTTACGATAGTTCCAAAAGGGTAACTGATCGGGCATTCAATAACTTGTTGGGTGCCTCTTATTTTGAAATATTTGGAGGTTCGATGATGTGCGAAACTTGGCCATTCGAGCGAGAAATAGAATTTTTCGCTCCACGGTCTTGCGATGGATCCGAACTCTCCGAGCGATCCGACGCTGAGAGGCCCCGTCGCAGATGCGATCGGCCACTTCCTGATTGAAGTGCCAAAAGAAACCGAAGTTGGCCGAAGGACTAAGGCCATTATCAAAACGTTCTCGAAGAGTTTGAAAAATGCCACTGCGGATCTGATAAGGTGAAAGTCAAAAAAGCGGCTAGCTAGAAGCCAACCGCTGTCATCATCTCACTCAATGTCTACTCATCGTTTGAGCAGATAGGTTTTACTTCGTACGGATCAATTGCTGGATTAGAGATGTCGGCTTTTACGACTTTCACTGTCCAGTCGGTGTTATTTACGGAAAAGGCATAAGTCGTGTTGTATTGACCTTGGTCGATTTCCACTCGTTCACTCCACAATAGATACAGATCTTCCGGCACAATCGTTGGCACAGATTTACAAACGTCTGTGACACCGGCGGCTGCACGCTCAAGAACTTCGCGCTCAACACCATGGCCCGCGAAGGCTGCGCTTGTGGCTAAAACGAGAATCGAAACTAAAAGTGATTTCATAATTTCCTTCCGAAAAATTTCAGTGGTTGTTTAAAGGTTTTTTGTAGCTTTTGTTTACGAGGGCTATACATACGTGAACACCCGACTAAAATCGAGTCTTCAGTTTGGAGATTATCTGCCGAATAGAGACTGTGATTCAATTTTCCGCGGCCCTTAAAGAACTTCGCCAGCGCCTAGGCTATCCGCAAGCCAAAGGCTTCTACCAAAAACTGGCGGCTGACGGTCTCAGCTGCAACTATCAGCACTACATGAAAATCGAAAAGGGCAATGTCACGCCAACCCCCGACCTTGTGAGTGAAATCGCAGCTGGAGTTTCGCCCGAGCACTCCGAACGCCTGATTCAAATCTATTGCGCAAATCTATTTCCTAAGTTTCGCCACATATTTCAGGTCGACGAAGCCTATAAACCTTCACCCAAGAGTAACGACCCTAAAAAACGCCACCAAAAAACGCTGAACCACCGGCAAGTGCATGCACTCTCACAATCGCGAGCCCACTATTACTTATTTTTAGTACTAACCCTAGCTCGGACAAGCTTAAGCCAAACTCAGCTTAGAGAAAGACTCACGAACGAATTCAAATCGATGGAACTGATGACAGACGCCTTAGAGGAATTAAAAAGTGCCAACCTAATTCACTACCCTCAGCCGCAGAGCGTACAGGCTTCGATCACCGATATTCGATTTCCAGCTCGAACAGAAACACTCGCGAAAAGTTATGAAGCCATGGACGATTGGGATAAAACCTTCGGTGAGGCCATGGAATTCAGCAACGTTTTGCAGAAGGCAATTACGCGGAGAATTTCTGTTCGCTACCTAGACATTTTGGAACGCCAAATGAATCTCTTTGTCGACCTGATTAAGTCTTCCGATGAGCTTGATTCAAGGTTCAATAATGAAGTTGTCCAGTTGAAACTCTCGTTCAAAAAAGGTCGTCTGCCTGGCTAAGATCCGACTGGCACCAATTTGACCCACTTTAAGGCTTATCAAACCTATAAATTTTTACAAACTTACTCAGGGGACTAGGGAAATATCCGCGACCTTTGCGCAGCACTCGAGATCTACCGGAAAGACTTCGGCATGCAGATCCCCAACGGAGGGATGAGCGGGTGCAAATATCGAATCAGTTGCGTTCTCTGGTTCCGCATTGCATTTACGACAAGCCTCTTCATTGCAGCAGAACTTTCCCTGTGTGCCGCAAGGCGCACAGCCCGCGTGAACGATCTGGCCGTCATAGCAAACGCTGTAAACAGCGAAATCAAAACAAAACTCTTAAGCATTTTTTTCTCCCTTTGTTGAACAGGAGGGAAATGTAGCCATTAAACATCTTGATAAAAAGAAATAAAAATGAAACATTCATTTCGAATATGGAAATGTTTGAGCTTAAATACTTTTTGGCGGTGGCGCAGGTCGAGAATGTGAACCGCGCTGCTGGGAACATTCATGTGTCGGCAGGCTCCCTAAGCAAGACCATTGCCCGGCTTGAGGATGAGTTGCAGACACCTCTCTTCTTTAAATCCGGCCGTGGAATTCGCCTGACTCCTGAAGGGCTGGTTCTAAAACAGAGAGCCTTTCAGATCGTTCAATTGGAAGAGGATGCCCGGCTTGAGCTCACGGGACGAGAGGCTGGCAGTCTGAACGTATACCTTTCGTCCGAAGAAATTTTGCAGACTTATTTTGGATTGGAAGTGGTGGAGAAAATAGGGAAGTTGTATCCAAGGGCAAAGACTCATTTTTTGATTCGCAGCGAAGCGCAGGCCATCGATCAGCTCTTGAATGGTGAGGTTCATTTCGCTTTGATTACTCAAGAACCTCCCGCAGAGGTCGCCAGCAAAATCTTGTCTCGGGTCGAATTCCAAACTTGCGCTTCGAAACATCATCCTCTTATCAAAAAATATGGATCGAAAGCTATTCCGATCGAAGAAGTATTAAAGCATCCTTTTGTGCTGCCGGATTCAACTATCCTCGGGAAGATCGCAAAGGCGAACTCCACCGACGGATGGAGAGATGATAAGTTTCCACGGCAAGTGAAGTATAAAGTCTGTGGTTTGAAATTGATGGAACAGTTCGTCCATCGTGGAATGGCTCTTGGGTATCTTCCTGACTATTGTGTCCGTGAGTCTGCCCTTGTTCCCTTGAATGTCTCCGGTTGTCCTTTTTCTTGTCTGCAGACCGTGAGAATTATTGCAAAAAATCCTTCTGCTCTCAATTGGATGAGTCGTCTATGGAATCAAATTTGATATGAT
>CALCCV010000016.1 GCA_937900305.1 uncultured Pseudobdellovibrionaceae bacterium
TGGAGAAATATGCGGACGAGGAGCTTTTATTTCTTTTTCGATAAGATCAAGTATTGTCATTCGTGCTACCTTTGCCTTTTCAAATGCTTCTTTGAGGATTTCAAGTGGAACTCCATCAACTTTCACATCCATTTGAATTGCTGTGATTCCTTGTCGTGTTCCTGCAACTTTAAAATCCATATCACCATGATGATCTTCTGGTCCTTGTATATCCGTGAGAACTTTGTATTCATATTTATTTTTTCCAAAAAGCTTGCCGACGATTCCTGCTTTTGCTTCACGCATCATGAGTCCAGATGCAATTCCAGCTACCGGTGCCTTGATTGGAACTCCAGCATCCATAAGTGCAAGTGTCGACCCACAGACAGATCCCATTGATGTTGATCCGTTTGATGAAAATGCTTCAGATACGATTCGAATAGTATATGGGAATGAGAGTCGAGTTGGAATCACTGGTAGAAGGGCTTTCTCTGCCAGCGCACCATGCCCGATCATTCTTCTGTTCGTTCCGCCGATTCGTCCCGTCTCGCCTGTTGAGAACGGAGGGAAGTTGTAATGCAAAAGAAAGCGACGTTTGATATTTCCAAGCAAAGCATCAATCATTTGCTCATCGTCGCCAGTGCCCAACGTCACCGTCCCCAAACACTGAGTCTCCCCACGCGTGAACAGCGATGAACCGTGAGCTCGTGGTAAAATACTAACTTCACAGCTAATGGGGCGAACCGTTGTCACATCGCGACCATCAACCCGAACTGCCCGATCTAAGATCGCTTCACGAGACAGTTTGTATTTCAAATCTTCAAGGACTACACCCATTTCCTTTTTACGCACAGTCATCGTTTCTTTGTCGAGACCAGCCAGCAACTTTTCTTCACCGAGTTTCGCCGCTTTTCCATAAAGAGCGTAGCGATCTTGCTTAATAACGGCGTTCAAGGCCTCTCGAATGGCTGGGCTTAAAAGCTCTTCAGCCTTAGCACGGAATCCCTCGTCCACTTGCGGAGCTTTAAATTCGCGTTTGGCTTTTGAACCAGATCGCTCCCGCAATTCATCTTGAGCATTCAAGAGCGGAATCAAGTTTTGGTGACCAAACTTCAAAGCCGCCAACACATCGGCTTCAGATACAAATTTCGCCTCTCCTTCGACCATCAACAAACCATTGCGAGTTCCCGCCACGATGATATCCATGTCCGATTTTTCCATCTGTTGCGGAGTCGGATTGACAATGAATTGACCGCTGATGCGAGCCACTTGAACCGCAGCTGTCGGACCTTCAAACGGAATGTCTGAAATGTGCAGAGCCGCGCTGGCTCCGAGGGATGCCAAGATCTCAATCGGAAAAGCTCCGTCCGCACTCATCACCGTCGCCACAACTTGAGTTTCGGCGCGGTAACCTTCAGGAAATTTCGGTCGAATCGGACGATCAATCAGACGAGCTGCCAAAACAGCATCGGTCGTCGGCTTGCCTTCTCGCTTAAAGTAACCACCCGGAATTTTTCCAGTGGCATAAAATTTTTCGATGTATTCGACCTGAAGAGGAAAGAAATCCAATTCAGATTGTTTCTTGTTAGAAACCGCCGTGACCAAAACCATATTGTTGCCGCAGCTGACAACCACAGACCCATCGGCCTGCTTTGCCATTCGTCCTGTTTCAATTGAAATCTGATTTCCACCAATCGAAGTTGTAACCGTCGTCTTCATAGTTGCTCCCTGGAAAAAAGCTGAAATTGAGATAGTGCCTGAAAAGCACAAATGGCCGCCACCGCGCAAAAACAAATGCGCAGCTCGCGAGCCATTGAAGTGTGCAAACGAAAAGAAAGATTATTTTCTGATTTCAAGTTCTTTGATGACTTTTTGGTAAGAGGCCAAATCTTTGGACGCCAAATAGTCAAGAAGGCGACGGCGTTGATTGACCAAAGTCAAAAGGCCGCGTCGGCCATGCACATCTTTCTTGTAGATTTGAAAGTGGCTTGTGAGTTGAACAATTCGCTCAGTGAGAAGCGCAATTTGCACTTCAGAGGACCCTGTGTCTAAGTCTGCTTTTTGGAACTTTTTAATGATCTCGGCTTTGCGCTCTTTATTGATAGCCATCTGTCCTCCGGTAAATGTTGAGTTGTCGCCCTCGATAAGCTCTGAATTCAAAGCAACGGCCTTGAACCAGACACTTTGTACGTCATGGCTAGCTCGCTACAGAGAGTCGACAACCCAAAAGATCTACATAGGACGCTAGCTCGTGGTCAAGGTGGAAGATGGAAAAACGCGGCGTATGTGAATGCCTTTGTCTCGACTGCAGCCCACCAGCGCCAATAGATTCTGCGAGTCAAAGTCCTTGATCATCAAAAGTGGCGCTCGCTCAGGATCCAAGATTGGAAAAAGTCGAGACTTCAGATCAAACGACAATCGCCCACACAAAACTGCGTGTGATTCTCGCCCGTGAATATTCAGGGACGGACAGTGAGGCAAGGACTGATCTAATCGAATCAACTGATTCCACAACGCATTCCCCAGATTGAAGAACTCACTTTGCTTTACAGCTTGCTTTACAGAGTGGTGACCGCTCGAAAGCCGGCGCAGAACCGTAACGTGGCCACCCACACCCAGAGATTTTCCCAGCTCATCGACCCAGCTGCGGATAAAACTGCCTTTTGAACATCGCAAGATCGCCCAACCACTGTCTCGCGAATGCAAACCGCAATCCACGACGACGAAATCCATTCGTTTTTTGGGCCGCTCTGCCAAGACTTGGTCTTGACGAGCGTATTCGTAAAGCTTTTTACCCTGCACTTTTTTGGCTGAGTACATCGGGATATCCCATTCGAACTCACCTGACAGGGCGTGCATCACAGCCAGCGTTGCCGCTTCGACCAAGCCGGAAGTGTCTTTCACGGCGGTGACTTCGCCCTCGGCATCCAACGTGTCGGTTTGAACTCCTAATTTAAAATGAACTTCGTAGGACTTTTCGCCCTCCATCAGATAGTCACTCAAGCGAGTGGCCTGTCCGATCAATAGCACCATCAACCCAGAGGCGAGGGGATCAAGGGTTCCCGCATGACCCACTTCCCGCGTCTGCAAAACCTTACGAGCCTGCGCCACCACGTCATGACTCGTACACCCAGACTGTTTGTCCACCAAAAGAAGACCACTGTTTGTCATCATGGCCTAACCTTCAGTCGGCTTCTTCGTGGGTTCGACTTGAGGCTGCAGACCATGGAGCATTTTTTCGATATGCATGATTTTCTCAGATGAGTTGTCTTTGACAAATTCCAACTTGGGACAATAGCGCAGTCCCAATTGCCTGGCCACGTTGCCTTGAATTTCGGTCACGTTGTAATTCAAAAATGCCAGCCACTTTTCCAAATTGGCATCACCACTCACAGCAATTTGGGCACTTCCATCGGCTGGTGAGGCGTCTCCGCCAAACACCGACAAATGCACTTTGCCGGCCCGAAGGTCGCCGGTCAGTTTAACCTGACCCACCGTTAAGAATCCTGGATATTCACCTTGATATTGATTGATCAGGAGGGTCGAGAGGCACTGTTGAATTTCTCGCTCGACCCTTAAAACTCGTCGTCCATCGTTCTTCATGGTGCCGTAGGTGCCTCTTTCAGAATTCGAGCTTTTTCTTCCTTCATAAAGGCTTCGATCACATCGCCGACCTTAATGTCATTGAAGTTCTCGATGCCGATACCGCATTCAAATCCAGAAGCCACTTCGCGAGCGTCATCTTTGAAGCGCTTCAAGCTGGCGAGTTTGCCTTCGTAGACAACCTTGCCATCACGAATCAAGCGCACACTGTTGGAGCGTTGAATTTTGCCATCGGAAACGTGGCAACCAGCCACCATTCCCACCTTGGGAACGGAGAAGGTGTTACGAACTTCGGCTCGACCCATGACCACTTCAATCACATCTGGAGTGAGAAGTCCGGTCATTGCTTTCTTCAAATCATCCAACATTTCATAGACCACTGAGTAGGTGCGAATTTCAACGCCCGTCTGCTTGGCTTTCGACTGCGCCGAACTGTCAGGCCGCACGTTGAAGCCAACGATGAGACCCTTTGCCGTCTGCGCCAGTAGCACATCGGACTCAGAAATCCCACCCACCGCAGAGTGAATCACTTTGGCTTTCACTTCTTGGGTTGGCAGTTTTTGCACCATGCCCAGAATCGCTTCGAGCGACCCGTGAACATCGGCCTTGATAATCATATTGAAGTCCTTCACATCACCCCGAGTGGCTTTCGCAAAGATGTCTTCCATTGAAATTTTCTTTTGATTAGCGAGAACTGCATTTTGCACCTTCTCGCGGCGAAGTGCCGAAACCTCAGCGGCCGTGCTCTCATCCTTAACGACGTCAAAGCGATCACCCGCACCTGGTGTGGACTCCAGACCCAAGACTTCAGCCGGAAAGCCTGGTCCCACCGCATCCACGCGCACGCCACGGTCGTTAGTCAACGAGCGCACGCGCCCTTTGACTCCGCCTGCAACAAGATACTGGCCGACCCGAACGGTGCCATCTTTCACTAATAGCGTAGCAACTGGCCCTTTTCCCTTTTCAACCTTCGACTCGATCACTACGCCAGTGCCCGACTTTTCAGGGTTGGCTTTGAGCTCTGCAACTTCGGCGACGAGTTTTATGCTCTCGAGCAATTCAGTGATTCCCGTGCGCTTGAGTGCAGAAACTTCGGCAAAGATCTGATTTCCACCCCACTCTTCGGGAACAATTTCAAATTCAGTCAATTGTTGCTTAATGCGCTCAACGTTAGCACCTGGCTTATCAATCTTATTGATGGCCACGATGATAGGAACTTTCGCAGCCTTCGCATGATTGATCGCCTCTGCCGTCTGCGGCATGAGCCCATCATCCGCCGCCACCACAATGATGGCGATGTCAGTGACATTCGCACCGCGCGCTCGCATCGCGGTAAAGGCCTCATGGCCGGGAGTGTCCAAGAAAGTGATCTGATAGCCATCATCCAGAGACACCGAGTAAGCACCGATGTGCTGAGTGATACCGCCGGCCTCGCCCGCCGCCACTTTGGCTGAACGAATCGCATCAAGCAGAGAGGTTTTCCCGTGATCGACATGACCCATTACTGTGACCACTGGTGGTCGCGTAACAGTTCCTTCTTCTAAATTTCCAAATGCAAACTCTTCAACCACTTCTTCAGCGGTCCGTGCAACGTTGATCGCCTCCCAACCAAACTCTGGAGCAACAAGTGCAATTGTATCAAAATCCAAATCCGTCGACATCTTGGCCATCACACCACTTTTCATCAGCTGACTGACGACTTGAGATGCCTTCAACCCCATCTCGGCCGCCATATCGGAGACCTTCATGGTGTTGTTAACCTTGAGTTGGCGCTTGCTTGCCTTCGGCTTGGTGATGTTGGTTTTCATCGCCACTCGATTCAACATTTGTTTCTTCTTGCGCGGCTGGAAAACCATTTCGCGCTTGCGGAATTCGACGGCGTTAAACTCTTCAACGACGCCCTCTTTTTCTTTTGCCGGAGCAACGACAGGAGTTCCTGCCATTTTTTTGCGTTTATCAAGCTCAGCCCGGCGGCGGTCATCATGAGTATTAACGCTATCGACTTCCACAAAAGTTGGCGGGGCCACGAAGCCCGCGCGCAAATTGCGATTCGCGCCAGTGCGCGGAGGCCCGCCGAACGCAGGTCGTGGCGCTCCACCTGGAGCACTGCCACCTGTCGCACCCTGAGGGCGCGGACCACTAAAACCACCGGTGCCACCACCAGGACGATAACCACCCTGATTTTGACTTGGCGGAGGCGACACACGCGACAAATCCATGCGGCCAATGATGTTCTTCCTTTGCGGGGAAGGCTGGCTCGACACACCACTAGCACCCACAACCACCTCTTTTTTTCGACTGACGGCTGGGCGTGAAGGCTCTGCCGCAGGCTCGGGTCGAGCCGCCACAGGAGCCGCTGGAGCCGGAGCTTCCGCGCGAGGTTCGGGACGAGTCGCAACGGTCTCTGATTTCAATTCTCGAGTTTTTTCAGGAGCCGGCACTTCCACCGCCGGCTTTGGCGCGGCCTTGATGATAGTGGCGTTCGTCGACTTCGCTTCAGCGACAGGAGCTGCGGTGACCTCCGGAGCCACAGCTGCGACGATCGGTTTCTCGACCACCGGCGGAGTCGGTTCATCCACTTCTGGAACATCTTCAGGCTCCTCGTCGACTTGCGCCACGATGGGAATTTGTTCCTCGAGTTCATCTTCGTAAACCTCTTCCTCATCCTGCTGCTCTTGAGAGGCTTTGGCTTTGGCAGCCAACTCAGCTTCGATGTCTTTCGCCTTTCGACGAATCACAGAGGATTTGGCCGCTGCCGATTTGTCGACCACTGGTTCCGCAGCGACGACCTTCTTGGCGACTTTAGTCGCAGCCTTGGGTGCAACTTTGGCCGCCACCTTTCGCACGGGCGCACGTTTCGGCTTGGCGTCTTCTGAGCGACTTCCTCCCGACAAACGCACTTTGATCTGCTCCATCACTTCGGGAGCGAGCTCAGACATATGACTTTTCACCGGCAACTGCCATTCGCGAATCTTGTCCATCAGCGCCAGTGGGGTCATGCCGATTTCTTTTGCAAACTCAAACACCTTTGGATTGGCCACTCAGTCTCCTCTAACTAGACTTCATCAATTCCCAAAAACAGGTCTCACTCGTTGATTTCTCTCAATGGTCTTTCTCACTGACTCCTTGAGAGAGGGGTCAGTGAGAAGAACCGCAGAGTTTAAGGCTGACCTTAAGCCTTCTCGCCGCCGTCGTCACCTTTGACTTCGTTGGCTTGGGCCGAAGCGGCAGCTTCACTTGCTTCGGTATTATCCAACTTTTGCAACTCTTCTCGCAATCGCTGATCGGCTTGTTCTTTGGCAGATCCCACCGCGCGAGCTTCGCGAGCCTGAGCCGCTGGAGAGATCGGAATCGGCAGGCCTTCGCTGGCATACTTCGCCTTCAAGGCCGCTGCATCGGCGATCAATTTCGCTGCACGCTCAGGATCATCATATCCCGGGATGACCATCACGTCTTCAACATCAGCATCAGCCAAAACCCCAAAAGAGTTAAAGCCCGATTGGAAAATATTCTGCGCCATCGTTTCTGTCATACCAGGAATCAGAGTGAGATTGAAAATAGCTTCGGCCGTGCGCGCCGAGGCAATAGACTCAGAAACAATGTCCAATTTCCAACCCGTCAATTTGGCTGCCAAGCGCACATTTTGACCGCGCTTGCCGATCGCTAAACTCAGTTGAGTGTCTGGAACAACAACTTCCATTTCGCGATTCTCTTCATCCACAAACACCCGAGAAATTTCTGCGGGCGCCAGAGCATTGCAAGCAAATCGAGTGACGTCCTCATTCCAAGGAACGATATCCACCTTTTCACCACGCAACTCCTGAACAATTTGCTGAACGCGCGAACCCTTCATGCCCACGCAAGCTCCGAGAGGATCCACCGAAGGATCTTTTGAACGAACGGCAATTTTTGCGCGCGCACCCGGTTCGCGAGCCGCAGCCATAATTTCAACAATGCCGTCGTAAATTTCGGGAACTTCTGCTTCAAATAATTTCATCAGGTACTGTTCACAAGAGCGAGACATGATAATTTGTGGCCCTTTCGTCGACTGACGAACTTCCAGCAGATATCCTTGAATTCGGTCACCTGGTTTATAAGACTCGCCGGGAATTTGCTCACGAACTGGAATATAGGCTTCCGTGCGACCCAAATCCACAACGATCGCTCCGCGCTCGACCCGTCGAGCAATGCCCGAGGCCACTTCGCCTTTGCGACTTTCAAATTCAGAAAAAATGACGTCGCGCTCAGCATCCCGAACTTTTTGCAAAATGATTTGCTTGGCAGTTTGAGCCGCAATTCGACCCAAGTCACTGGTGTCAATGCGAATTCCAATTGAGTCATCGAGAGCCGCCTG
>CALCCV010000017.1 GCA_937900305.1 uncultured Pseudobdellovibrionaceae bacterium
TTCCATTCCTTTACTGACGATAAAAATAAGAATGAGCGCAAGAGCGACCGCAGCTCCGTAGACATAGCGATGTTTATCCTTGTTGCTATTCCACCATTGGGTTGCTTTTTCGACATACGGCTTTAACTTCTCTTTCATAAGGCAATACTCCTTGAGCCTCCGCCTCTTGAAGTGGTGAGCGGATGACGTTTTGTGAAAAACGGCTCTTGTAGGAAGTAGCCTTATGAACTTTTGGATCGAACGCGGAGAGGCTGTTAGCCTTCTATCTCCTTGTCTTTCTTCACGACCGCCACGGGGAGATTCACGTTGTAGTAAACGGATGCTGGCTTTGCGACGATGCGAAGAAACACATGACCATGCTCTTTTTCATTCGCCGAGATTTTTTCCTCATCGATTTGCGAAAGGATTGCAGTGTTAGGACTCCCAAGCGTGAGCTTGGTGACATCAATCAAAAAATCTTTATCCTTAGCGGCGGTAGAAATCTTGAAAATATAGCCGTTGAATTTTGATCCGGTGTAGACCCTGACGAGCTGACAGCTTATGCCATCCACTTTCGTATCAACGGTGCGAATCAGTTTCTTTACTTGATAGCCTGTGACGTGATCGCCGCGAATCATCGCTTTCATAAGCTCTAGTTCTGAGACGTGCGCACCCGTTTGATCATCCGAATCAGCTTTTTCAATCAGAGAATCCTTGTGTTTCAAGTCATAGAAAGAATCAGTCTTCTCAGGAATCGCCTTGGGAACAACGATCAGCTTAGTGTTAATGATCGAGCCATCACTCATAATGAAAGTGACTTTATCTTCTCCCTGGGAAAAACGAGGCGTCACCGATATCAAGGCATAGTTCGGTTGCTCTTCATCAGCGGGACCAATCACAAAGCGCGATGCTTGCGAGATGGTTTTTACAGTCGTGGGAAAACGAATAATCGTTGGTCCACCGTAAGAAAGCGTGATGGTTTCCATCCCGTCTCCTACATAGACGATGCGAGCAAATCCGGTGTTGCTCCATAGCGACAGCAAGAGAAATCCGAAGCCGAATACTTTGTTAAAGGTTTTCATTGTTACTCTCCCGTTTTTTGAAGTGATTTTTTGGCTCTGAACGCTTCAACCTTGTTCCAGCCAAGCCGAGTGATTTGCAAATACCAGCGGCGACCGCTTTCAGGCGGCACGAGCTTAAGTTGCATTTCAATCACCTGATCTTCGTGACCAAGAAAGTTGTTTTGCGAATAGAATTCAGCCCGACCGATAGCGGTAATTCGGTAGTTACCCTTTTCGTCGGTCTTGATTTCCTTTTGTGTCACGTTGAGAAGTTGCGAGATGCCGTTTTCTTTGACCTGACTTGCCCAATCCGCGATTTCCATCTTGAACTTGATTTGAAGCTCAGGACTCATGGAACGAGAAAGTGACTCGTACTGCTCGTCGATATTTGTCGGATTGACGTTTCCAAGCTGCGATAAAAAATCCGTCACCGCGTCGGCGACGTAGCTTTCAGAAACCGTCTGCGGTGAAGCCGTCGTAAAATCCATCACGCCAGGAGCTAAGATGTATTCTTTGAGACGATACCTCTCCATGAACTTGAGGAAGGAATATTCTCGAATCATCGCGTAGGTCGCAAAGACTCCCACCACCGCCGCGAGTACATACTTCAACGTCATCTGAGTTTTGAGGTAAGCCGCCTTGTAGCAGATGTACTTCGGCAACTTGGTCAGATCGAAACCCTCGTATTCACCAACGGGCGGTGTCTTTAGTTTTGCCGCCTCGATTCCTTTTTGCGCTGCTCCTATCATTTCATTTCTCCATTCAAATAATTTTTTGAAATTCACTTTTTTGCCTCCCTTAGTCCGAGTATCTTTTTCTGCCCTGCGGATTGATGAGTCCGGGCAGAGAGACACCAAGTTTCGCGTAAGGCCAGTGCAGAAAAATTCCGCGCTCGTTGTTTTTTTTGATCACTGGCCCAATTCCTAGAAACACCACGAGTAGAGAGAACATCGTGAACCAGGAGTAAAAGAGCACTCCGAAGATCATCACAATGGTCAGCGCAATGAAGGCATCGGATAGTTCCCAATGATCAAAGATGGTGATCGGGGAGTCGATGGTCTGACTAACGCGATTGCCAGAAGTAGCTTTCAAGTTGTCATACCGAACCATGCACGCCCTCCTGATCTTGCGCTTCGAGCATTGCGACATAGGATTTCTCCAACGTATCTACCTGACCGAAGATGCTGCTTTCGCCGCTGATGCTGAACACGTTTTTAACCCAAGTTGGCGCAGTACCGAAGACCACAGCACCGATGACGCAAATGACTGCCATTCCGAAACGCTGCTCTTTCAAAGCCCACGCCGCGCTCATGATGCACAGCCCGGCAAAGAGACGCGCCCCCCACTTGAAAAGTCCCGTGTCGATGAGTCGTAGGAGCGTTCCCGCCGCCTCCAGCTTGGCACTTTCGTCTCGCCCTGGGAGATTGCCGACATCAGCAAGTGCGATGTCGGAATACATCAGTACCAGGCCAACGACGGCCACCATGACGAGGCCAAAAATTTGCCAGTCCCACCATTTTGGAATCCAATTCTGCATAACGATTTCCTTCTTTCGTCAGCAGTTCCGCTTTTGGTGGTGGGAAGTGCGTAATCAAATATTGGCCTCGCGGTTTAGTGGGCCTAAAAACTTTATCCGCCGCTCGCCTGAGCGTTGATGGCTTCAAAGACCGAATCGGTGCTTTGATAGCCTGAGAGCCGATACACGACTTTCTTTTGCAAATCGCCGATAAGAAGAAACGGCACACTCGTAATCTTGTGTTTTTCTACGTCATCCTTGCTTGCCTTGGTCACAGCGACATCTAAGCCTGGTAGCGGGCCATCGCGCTTATCGACCTGAAATGCTTCCACATAGAATCCACGCGCTTGAAGGTCGGAGATCGTCGCAAACATGCGGTGGCAATGCGGGCACTGCGAATCAAAGTAGAAACGAAACCGATACCGGCTTGCCTCGATGGGTGCCTTGCGTAGACTCTCTTTTGCGCTCACAAGAACTGCTTTGCTCTGCGGTTCCATTTTGCCGGGGTTCTTCGCAAGGTATTCGTCGATCCGACTCATCATGCGACTGGTCAGCTCATTTTTCTTTTCGATCATGGCAAACCAGTTTTTGATGTTCTCGTCCGTGGGGTTGCGTACTAATTCCATAAAAGGTTCGGGCGGCGTGTACTCCCCCTCGCGGAAAAAGTCTTTGCTGTTCGGATCAAGATGTTTTTTCCAATCGAATTTTTCTTCTGTGGCTGCCGTAGGTGGCTTCTTTTCAGGCTCCTTCGCAATAACCTTGTCCTCTTTTTTGCTTTCGTTCCAGTAGTCGATACCTGAGTTGAAAAAACTGAGGTCGTTGGCGCGTGCAACGGAGGACATCAGCACAACGCCAACGACCGCAACCCAGGTGACAGGAAGGATGGATCTAGGCCACATGAAACGCTTCCTCCAAATCTATGAGTCCTTGGGCAGCCAAACTGAAAGCCGCCTCCTGAAGACTCGTTTGCAAACATTCTTTTCGAGATTTTCCATTGAGATAAGCAGCGACGCCTTCACCGCTCGCATATTCTAAGATGGGTATTCTTCCGCTGATCCCGCCAATGCACTTTTCGCAACCCTCTATGTTTCGTGTTCTGAATTTCGGTTTTTCTTGCAGAGTTTCTTCCATTGGTTTCAGCTTTTCGAGGTAGGACGGCCTGGTCGCTCCAGTTATTACCGGAACCGAACAGTGCTCGCACAACTTCTTTACGAGTCGTTGTGCCCCCGTGAATCGAAGGGAAGAGCTGACAGAGAAGTCATCGACACCAAGTGTTTTTAGTCGCTCGATGCTTTCGATTGCTCCGTTGGCGTGTAGGGTTGAAATGACAAGATGGCCTGTATTGGCAATCTTGAAACTGAGCTTCGCCGTTTCTTCGTCACGAATCTCACCAAGTAAGATGACATCAGGATCTTGGCGCATGAGGGCGCGAAGAGCAGCTGCAAATGAAAGATGGCGACTAATCTCGGTCTGCGTAACGCCAAAAAGCTCGTACTCCGACGGATCTTCAAGCGTCGTGATGTTCTTAGTCTTGTGGTCGAGTGAATTGATCAGGCCATAGAGGGTCGTAGTCTTTCCGCTTCCTGTCGGTCCAGAAATAATGATCAGTCCATTTTTCAGCTCAGCAGCAGCTCTAAGATCCTCCAACGGCTTGGGCTGTAGCCCCGATTCATCAATGCGAAACTCTCTTTCTTGATCCAAGAGGCGCAGGACAATTTTGTCACCGTGACGTGATGGCAGCGCATTCACGCGCAAGTTGAGTTTCAGTTCGTAATAGGTCGCGCGAGCATCTTGCGGTTTTCCCGAAATCGACAGATCAAGATTGGTGAGCCATTTGACTTTGGTAATGAAGGCGTCGCGGTGTTCTTTCTCCAGTGCTTTCCAAGTCACGAGATCGCCGTGGATGCGGAATCGGATTTCGAGTGAGTCCGCTTTGGGCTCGATATGAACATCACTGATAGAACGCTGTTTCGCGGTTTCGATGCACTCCCTGAAAAGGCGTGCATAAGGGTTATCTGATTTGAGCTTGAGATCGTCCGTTACTTTTTCTGCTAGTACGAGGTGGCTTTGCGATTCTTTACCGGATGCCGAGCCTGTTTGGTTCCTGAGATATTCGTAGATATGTGCTTCAACTATTTTTACATCAAGCCGCCAACGCCATTTCTTTTCAAAGTTCTCGATGATCTCGTCTTGAAAACGATCAGACACCGCATGAAGAATGCGGCCCTCAGAACCAATTGCAATCAACCCCTGTGCGTAGAGCCAGCTACTTACTTCGGGAATGATTGCGGCAGTTGATAGCCGTGCAAGGATTTCCGGCAGCGGCTCTTTCAGTTTCAACTTGAGAAATGAAGATAGCTCCAGATTCAAAGTGTTCTGGTCGATGTGTCCCAATTCACGCAAAAGTCGGCCCAGCGGTGCCTTTTTATAGCGCTGTACAGCAATGGCTTCGGCAATTGCTTCTGCCGTGACCATATTTTTCAAAACTAGATGTTCACCAAATCTCATAATTAAAGCCCCTGACAAACAGCTTGCATCAGACCTGCGGCGGCAATCGTCGAAGCGACGTAGGGCAGGTCTTTAGTGCAAGAAACTTTTTTCCAAACCGTAAAAAGGTAATTCTTTGGCTTTCCTTGCAATCGGCCTATGTCGGTCGCCATTGCTGCGGTTTCGAGAAAAGCCACGTTCTGGCCACGACGAAAACACTGCGACTGCGTGGGTGAAATCATTTGCCACTTCTCGTCTGTGCTGGAAGAAACGCTCATAAAAACTTCGCTTCCTAAACTCTTCAGACGATCAGCAATCATCAGCGCACCGACGGTCTGACTTGCTCCGTCATAAGTTCCGTAACGGGGAAAGAAGATTCCCCAGCCGTTACATACCTGGCGCGGTGAAGGCGGGAACTTGGGCATCGGGTTGGGAAAACTGCATATCGGTGCTCCACCGCCCGAAGATCCAGAGTCACCAGATACGGAGGTTGCAGCTCCGTAAAGCAAGCACGCTTTTGGCGCAGCCATCCAAGCAAGAAACGCAGGCTGTAGCGAGTCGCCGCTGCCCGTATGCCAGTGCGAATCGACATGCTCGCTCATGGCCTCAAAGCACCAACGCTCCATTGGGATGTCGTCACAAGGCATCGCTCGGTACGGAATGTTGATGAAAGGAACAGTCAGCGCATGAGAGTGAAACGAATGTGCTCCTTGATCTCCTTCGGCACCGAAAGGTAGCCCAGCTCCCATCGTGCCAAGTTGCACGGCAGCGCCAGGGAGAGATCCAAAGAAGGTTTCCTTGGGATTCGCCACCGACTCAACGAACGTAACTGGAACATAGTAGCTAAAGTGTGCGCATGGTCTTGGGACTGGCCACCCGCACATCGCCGGAGTGATGTTCAACTCCATGCAACTGTTGAACGCCGGCGTCTTCACCGCTGAGCATACGTTTGGGAAAAGCGCTAAAGCCTGCTGCTCAAAAAGGAGCGCGATAACTCCTGGCAAAAGATAGATTTTTGGTTTCCAGAAGATCATCACTCTACATCCCCACCATTTGCGAATTGCCGTTTGGAAACGAGTAGAAGTCGGCGATTCTTTGGGTGGTCTTCAACCTGCCGAAGTTGTCCGTCGTGGTAGATGAAGCGAAAGGAGCCGTAGCGCATCTCGACGCCAAATTCTTTGCAGAAGGCTTTTTGGAGTCTGTCAGCGGCCTCTTTGATGATCGCCAGGTCGGGAACCTTGGAAAGCGTTTCGCTAACATCTCGGCCAATGATTTGATCGGTTTTAAACATCCTGATCCTCCTATGAGTTGTTTCGTTCGAGTCTCTTTCACTGCTAAAATTCCTCGTCTTCTTCGTCCCTAGTCCGAAGGTGTTCGCGCGGGTTTTCGAGAACGCAGATACGGGCGTAGATGTCCACGCCATCCCAATCGCACTCCGCGCAGAAGTATTCGCCACCGACGCTCTCTAAGTTTTTCGAGCCGCAATCGGGGCAACGGCGCGGACGCTGCTTTCGGCGGTAACTGTTACTTTCACGATCAGCCATTTCGCTCATGGCAAATTCCTCCAGAGATGCGCGCAGAATTTCTCCCGCGCTGCGGTTGCAGTTTTTTTGAGAAGTGCGCGCCTCTCGCCCTTTATAAATTTCAAGGGCTGTGCCACGCGCTTGGAAGGAATGCGTAAGCGTCTGTTTAGAAAAATGTTTTGCGCGATTTTCTCGGAAAAAATCTGCGCGATGAAAAAAGTAAAAGCGTTCGAGAGATGGGACGCGGCTTTGCGCGTTTCAGCGAGAAATCAGGGAATTACGGGGTGGGCGAAGAGTTGGACAAATTCAAGAGTTGGGACAACGATTTTTATGTGCTCTCTTCTTCGTCTTTCTTTAGGGCCGTGTCGCCTTCTTTTCCATATTCCAACAGCTCCTTTGCGGAATTCACTCTCTCCGCAAGAGAACACAAGAGATCGCCGAGGCCATAGAGCGTTTCGCCATCGTAGCAAACATCATTGTTTTGATGCTTCACCAGCTCTCCGATAGCTAGGATGTGAGCCGACGACAGCCATAACTCTTTGATAACCTCTCCAACTGTTCCGCTATCCAGCTTATCGAGATAGTTCATGTACCCCCCGCAATATGACTCCAAAGACCAATCTAGTAGGCGATCAAAAATACAATCACCCGATTGTATGTAAATAACTCAAATTCGAACACAATACAATCACTCGTATGTATTTAAATTCGGAGGGGTTATTACTCGTAGTCGTAAAGAATTAAGCGCGGACGAGCGGAGGAAGCTCAAGGCCCTTGGGCAAATCGTTCGAGCCGAAAGAGAGCGTCAGGGGCTCACTCTCTTCGACATTGAGGAGCGAGGTTATCCGTTCTACCAACACTGGCAGGCGGTCGAGAAAGGGGACAAGAACATCACCTTCACAACTCTTCTTTCCATTTGCCAGGTGCTCGGCAAGTCTCCATCCCAGCTACTCAAGGATATCTAGCCAAAGACCGTCCAATCCGTTGGACACCAATCTGAACACGCAAAAATCTCTGTATTTTCGATTCGTAGTAGCACAAAACCACATATTGTTTGACGCCGCGTCCCAAATGTGGGACAGTACGGCGGTTAATGGTCTGGATTTCGCAGATTCCACTGTGATCATCAGTAGTTGTAGCACCTAGGAAAAACTTCCAGCATCTTAGATTGTCCAAGGCTTCGGACGGTTTTTCTGGAAACCCCAGCTCTGAATTCCCCTCTGTTTCTTCATCCGGCGACAAATCCGCATCATCAATTTCTCTAACACTTCTAGCCTATTGCACGTTTGTTCCGGTTGTCGCGAGAAAGAGAGATTTCGCGCATGGCATGTCGGTTGCTCAAGGACTGTATGCGCACTGAATTTGCGTAGAAAGGAGACGCAGGCCCGATGGAACACAGAATTTTGGTTGTTGATGACAACGCCGATAACTTGGCGGCCACCGAGCTGCTTCTCCACGACAACGGCTATCTCGTTGATGCCGTCCGTAACGCCGCCGATGCCATCGAGAAAGTCCGAAGCGACAATAACGGATACTCGCTCGTTATTCTCGATTACCACCTGCCCGATAAAACTGGTGCAGATGCCCTTGCTGCGCTTCGCACCATCAATCCTAATTTGTATGTGCTCGTTTACTCTGGCGATACGAAGTCTCGCGATCCCGTGATGGCCACATTACGCGGCGGAGCCGTCGATTTTATCGAGAAGAGCGAAGACCCGCGTTACCTCCTCGACATTGTTCAACAGTGGTGTAGCAAGTTTGACGAAACAACCAGACTTTTGATCGCTCCTGCTTCTCTTTCGGAGAACGAAACTCTGGTTCGTAGTTTCGGTATAGCCGGACGATCTCAATCCTTGGCCGACTTGTGCCGCGCTATCCAAAAATATGGCCGTGAGGAAGCGGGTGCGAATGTTCTCCTGCTTGGTGAAACAGGAACCGGGAAAGAAGTTATTGCCCGCGCTATCCACCGCAACAGCCCGCGCCAAAAGGGACCATTTGTCGCGATCAATTGTGGTGCGATTCCAGAAAACCTCATCGAGAGCGAATTGTTTGGCCATGATCGTGGTGCGTTCACCGGCGCTCACATGCGAAAAGAAGGGAAATTCGAGAACGCCAACCGTGGAACGCTTTTCCTCGATGAAATCGGCGAGGCAACCCTTGCAACGCAAGTCCGACTTCTTCGTGTCCTTCAAGAAAAGGTGGTCACTCCACTCGGTAGCAATCGTGAGGTAAAAGTTGATGTCCGTATCATTGCGGCTACCAATCGCGATCTTCTTTCTGAAATCAAAGCAGGGCGCTTCCGCGAAGACCTATATTACCGTCTTAATATTATCTCTATGTGCATTCCTCCGCTTCGAGAGCGGCGCGAAGACATTGCGCCGCTGGTCATGCACTTCTGCAATCAATTTAACCGCGAAAAAAATAAGAAGAAAAATTTTTTGATGCGAACGGTTCGCTTGATGGAAGGCTATTCATGGCCTGGAAATGTTCGTGAGTTGGAAAATTATGTCACCAAACTTCTGACGCAAGGTAATTCCGATACGATCACGCCTGAATGCCTTGATGCGAAGTTCTTTAGCGCAACTCCTCTTCAAACTCTGACTTTGCCGGATCTCATCAGCCGCCAGGAAAAAGAGCGGCTCGATTTTATTTCTGAAAATCTCAAGTCATCAAAATCAATGCGTGATGCAGCGAAGAAGATGGGTGTTTCAAAGAGTACGCTACATCACATGCTGAAAAAATTCGGCGTTATTAGAGGCGATGCCGCAAAGGAGGTGCCCAGTGCAAGGTGAAAGTTTGTCGATTAACTACCGAGATATTGCCGCTCTCGGATATGACTATGTTCAGGAGAAAACGTACACTGCCGATCATCCCGAGGTTGTTGCGTCGGCAAACTCCTTTCTCAAGCGATTTCGCGAAAAACAAATATTCGAGACGTTTAATGCCAGTCACTCAACGCCATCTTTGGTAAAAACAAGAGTTGTTGGGACGCAATGGCACCGCTTCTCTGATCTGATGCCGTACATTCTTTGTGCGGCGTCGGCCAAAGTATCCAATAATCGCCTGCGCCACTATACGATTCAAACGGCCTACGAAGAGTTAGGTGCTCGCAACGCTGATGAAATCCATCACGAGATGTTTTGGGAAACTGCCGTTATGGCAGGAGCCAAAAACACGGATCGTGATGCAATGTCGGATGAGCCGGAGATCAGCCGCGCCCTAAACTTCATCGAAAACTTCATGATGGATTCAAAGTCTGATGAAGAGATCCTTGGACTTCTTCTTGGTCTTGAAATCTGCGCTCAGGAGAATATCGAAACGGTATTTTCATCGCTTGCGCACACGAAGGAACTCGAAGCGAAGCTCGCCGAAACTAAGTTTTTCAAACTTCATCGCCAACTGGAGATGGAACATATCAGACTTGATGTCTCTATCTTTTTGCGTTTCTGCCAGAACTCCCAGGAGAAAATCCAACTCTTCACCAAAGGCTTTGATGCTGGTGTTGAATTTTGGAAGCAGTTTTGGTCTGGCATCGGGAATGTCATTGTTCGCCAGCGCGAGGTACTAACCTGTGCATAAACGTGGCGAATTCATCAAGATTTTGATCTCGGCTTTGATCTCTCAAAGCGGCAGTCATTTTCTTACCATTGCGCTTTCCGCGATGGTGTTTTCGCAGACTGGTTCGGCAGTCAAAGCATCCCTGATCTTCGTCCTCACTTATCTGCCGTCGGTGTTCGTCTCTTCCCCTCTTGGCGGTTGGATTGATCGCACTATCTCGAAAAGATTTCTGGCAGCTAATGAAGTCCTGGCCATCGCCATCAGCATCCTTTGTGGCGCTTGTGTTTACTACGAATTTCCAATTGGTGCTCTTTGCGCGGCTGTTGCGATTCGCTCGCTGCTACTTTTCACATCGAGAACGGCGATGACCAAATGGGTGAAGGTTATTTCTCCGCAACATTTGGCTGCTTCGCGCATTAAACTATTCTTCCTGAGCTTTTTTCTTTCAACAGTTGCAGCAGGAGTCCTGGCGAGCCTTTTTCTCGGTAAAGTGTCGATCTGGTCCATTATCGCGATTGATGCGGCCACCTACAGTGTTGGCCTAATCGTTATTTCTCTTCTGCAAAAGCTAGAAGTCGATTCTCCGGCGTCTGTTGGATCGCAAGCAAACGGTCTTTTTGCAACCGTATCGGAAATACTTTCTGAGCCGATGTTGAAAGCGAGCTTTATTGCAGTTTGCTTTTCTCAATCAATTTTCCAAGGAGCTTATTCGATCCTGGTTTCGTATCTTCCAATGCGCCACTTCGGAATCGGACTATCAGGTACGGGCATTTTTCAAATAGCCGCGTCGGTAGGAATCATCGGTGGGTTCCTCGTCAACTGGCGATTCCCAAATTTTCTGAAAGGAAGAAGCGGTGGGCTCCCACTACGACTCCTTACTTGTACGATTGTTGGAATCTTTGGTTTGCTTTTCACGTTGCAAGCTGGCCTCCGAGTGGGAGTGTCTAGTTTCTTCGTTCTCAACCTTGCTTACGAATGTATTTGGCTTTTTCACAGCTCGGAATTCTTCGCAAATAGCCCCGTTCAAAACGCTGCGCGTTACCAGTTTACCCTATCGTCTGTTGCTTCATTTTTGATGGCGAGCTGCACGCTCGGTTATGCCGCATTGATTGACCAGATCGGAGCAAAGAGCGGGGTAGCGCTCACGCTATCCATTGGGCTGCTGGCTTGGCTCGCAATCTCGCGTCCCTCCTTTGCTCGTAAACAAGCGGCAGTGGGGGTACGAGCGTGAAAACCATTGCCCTGTTTCTTGATCCAAAAGGCACGGTCTTAGAAGTTGTCCGTGCCGCAAAGCGACGTGGACTGTTTATTGTCGCCGCTGTTTCAGATGAATCGCTTTTGACTGGTGCTCCAGAACCATATCAGTCAGCGGTTAGCTGTATTGACCAAATTTTGCCTGTCGATTCCTGGAACGTCTCTACCGCTCAAAAGATTGTCGAAGCCCTGCGACCGCTTGGAAAAGTGGAGTGCGTCTATTCTGGTTTTGATCCCTGCGCGGTCACGGTTGCCAAGCTCAGAAGCGAGTTTGAACTGCCAACAACCTCGCCGGAAACGCTTGCGCTGATTCTTGATAAGCAACGTCTGCGCACTCGCCTCATTGAACTTGGACTCTCGAAAATCAATTTGGCTTCGCAATCCGTCGCCGACAAGTGGAATAGCTGGGAGTTTGGTGGACCTGCTTACTTCAAACCCATACATGGTTTTTTCAGTGCCTACGTCAAACGCTGTGAGAACTGGGAAGACTTCAAGAAAGCGCGTTCTGAATGGGAGCGAGGCAATGCCAGCGATCCCGTGTATGTGAAAAACTATGTGCGTGGCACCAACCAATACTACTTGGAACAGGCTTTCGACGGCGAGCTACTTTCTGTCGAATCCTTTTCTTCTGGCGGCAAGTTTCAATGTCTAGGGCTTTTGTCTCGGATTCTCTATTCAAAAAATCACATCGTTGAGATGGGGTCGTGCTTTCCTTACCCGCATCCGTTGCGCGACAAGATCATAGCTACTGTTGAAAAGGCTCACGCACTTCTCGGATTCACAGAAGGTGCAAGCCATGTTGAATTGATCGTCGGCAAGTCTGGCAACGTGGAGATCATTGATTTCAATCCGCGATTTGTCGGCGCTGATGTTCTTCAGTCGATCAACAACGCTTACGGAATCCGAATCGAAGAGCAGCTACTCGATTGGGCTTGCGGGAAAGAAGTCGCCATCAGCATGAACAAACCGCAATATTCTTGCCTGCAATATGTGTTGTCTCCTGAACCGCTACGGTTCGAGTCAATTTCATTTCCTGGTTCGCCAGAGGTGAAATTCAAAACGACGTTTGTAAAGCACGGCGCAAACCTCTCAAGCATAGACCGACAGCTCGATTACATCGGATGCTATCTCACGGTTATGCCGACTTTCGAGTTGGCACTCAGCAGATCAAGGGAACTAAGAAGCGAAGTAAAGATCAACGGCTATTTGGAAGGAGCTTATTGATGAAAAGCGTATTGGTCATAGCAGGAGGCAGTCGCGGTTTAGGTAAAGCTCTAGCCAAAGAAGCCTATGCGTTGGGGTATCCAGTCGCGTTATTGGCGCGTGGCCAGGATGATTTAGACAATGCGAGGAAAGAGATCCTGTCGATTAGCGAGAAACAAAAATTCTCCATTCACCCCGTTGACCTGGCTGATCCCATCGCGACCAAGAAGGCATTTTCTGAGATCGAGAAGGCACATGGAGCTATCGGCGCGCTCGTAAACTGTATGGCGACCTGGATTCCAAGAAAGAAGGCCATCGAACTTCAACACGAGGATTTCGACAAGTCGCTTCGACTCAATTTCTTCTCAGCTTTCAATTCCATTAGAGAGTGCTTGCTACAAAGAGAAAAAACAAAGGCTACCCTTACCATCATAAACGTGGGCGCTACTGCGTCCACTCGTGGAGGTGTTCAGACCTCGCCCTTCAGCGTCGCGAAATCAGCTTTGAGAATCTATTCCCAGAGCCTCGCAAAAGAGCTCGGGCCGGAAGGCGTACACGTTGCGCATCTGATCATTGACGGCCTAATCGACAATGAGCGCACGAAGGGCTTGAATCCGAACTCGCCGCCAGAAAATTTTATCAACTCAGTTTCCATCGCTAAATCCATCATCCATGTAGTTGAGCAGGATAAAAGCTGTTGGACGTTCGAGTGGGACGTGAGGCCGTATAATGAGAAATGGTAAAAACATACTCGCGGCGCTGATCTTTTCGTTGTGTTCCGCTAAATCTTTTGCGGCAACGAAGACACTAACCGTCGGCGTGTCGTTTCGATTAAACGATGCCTATAACAACTCAGTTCGCTCTCTTATGAGTGGGGTTGAAACGGCAAAGGCAGAATTCGAGAAGGATCATCCTGGGACTGTTATTCAACTAAAAGTTCTTGCTCACGGTGCGGATCTTGCCTCCGTGAATGGCGTTGCTGATAAGTTTATCTCGGAAAAAATTTCCGCTGTTATCGGCGGAGAAATGAGCGAGGAATCGCTAGTTTTTGGCGACCGTCTCGGTGCAAAGAAAATCGTATTTTTCACGCCAACTAGCTCAAACCCCAAAGTCACCTACGATAAGCCATTTGTATTTAGCGCCTGCTTTTCAGATCGCGCAGTAGCTACCGAAATGGCGCGCTATATGAAAGAAAACCTCAAACCGACGGCGGTTGGTGTCATTCAAAATATTTCGTCGCCATATTCAGATTATTTGAGCAATCGCTTTGCGGAAACCTTTTCACGCATGATCGCGCAAAACCCAAAGGACAGACCATTGGTGCTTGTTGAAAAGGTGTTGCGGCGCACGCTCGACTTCTCAAAACAGATTAAGCTCTTCAAAGATAATAATGTATCTCACGTGGCAATTTTCTCTCACGATGCTGATGTCATTCAGTTTGTAGTTCAGGCTGAAGAGCAAAAATTCTTTCCCGTTTACATGGGAAGCGATGGATGGGGAAGCAATCAGTATGTGTACGAAAAATTCGTTAAAGAATCGAAGAACGGTGCAAAGTTCGTCGCAATCCGAAACTCGTATTGGAAGGAAGATGCTGAGAACCCCATAGCGAAGCGCAGATCGGAAGAGCACACGTCTGAACTCCAGTCACGGCTACA
>CALCCV010000018.1 GCA_937900305.1 uncultured Pseudobdellovibrionaceae bacterium
ACCGCCGTCCTCATGCTGCGTTCTCTCCAATCTAGCATTCGCACGTCCCCCTGTCGCACCAGAGGGATCCGGTGCACAGGCCTCCGCTTCGCCGTTATCATAGCCAAACCGGTATAGGTCACACTTTTGGATCTCAAAAGCTCGACGATCCTTCGCAAAAGTTGTCACCGGCAGCAAGCCCACCGCAAAACTAGACACGAAAGAGACCGTAAATCTCAACAATCGATTGGTATTCACTCTAAATCTCCTGCCTCCAGGGATTAGAGCAAAGATCAAGCCACGCACCCTTGAACCCAAATTCCTGTTCTTTCGTTATAAGTGACAAATGAGAGACAAAAAAGTCGACAGTGGTCCACGTGTTGAACATTTAGCACAATGGTTTGGCACGGGAGTGGGAGGGGCGAAAGCAGTGAAAAACCCCGAGGATCATCTCCGAGGGGTTTTTACTTTTGGTGGTGACCTAAATTTAGGGCCGATTTTATTCCAACTCAAGCACAATTACCGTAGGCAATTGCGTAACAAAGTTTAGTCTCGATTCTCTAAGCTTTCCACGGAGCAAATGAACGTGTAACTTCTAAATTCGGCCGCTAAATGCCCAAAAAGGCCACTCCAGCTGGAAGAGCAAACTGCTTCTGGATATTCGTCGAAGAGAGCTATAGTCTGTCGATAGGTTGGACAATTATCACTGGCTTGATTGCATTTTCGAATTGCATCTCTCATGGCCAGTGCAGGCGTTTCTTGTTCGTCGGATTCGTAAGTTCTAGCTTGAGTGAATTGGCAACTTGCTAGAATCGCCATACATGCAACGAATGCTTTGAAAATATTGATGTTCTTCATTTTAGACTCCTTAGTTTAGTTCGTTTTTTCTTTTCGATCACCACTCAGTGACCGCTTCCATGAACAGAGTTATAAAGACTTGCAAAATAAAAAAATATTCCGATAACTCATCGATATAAATTGTTGAAATTATAGATTTTTTGAACATGTAATTGGAAGCTGTCTAAAGTCTGGTCGGCTTACAAAGCCAATTTCACCAAGGTGAATGTCTTCGCGGCGCAGGATCTTGACCCATCGTCGGACGTGGACCGACGATGTCTTGGTGTACTGCTTATTTCGAAAACAGGCTCAAACGCACTTGGCCAGGCCTGACCGGAAGATTTCCAATGAAGTCATGACGTAAGACCTTTGCTGGAGATGTGAAGAATAAAAAATGGCAGATCAACATCCGCGGAAACCAAAGAATTTTGCGAAATAAATCCCATTTTTGGTGTAAATTTCCATGTTCCATTTACGCACAAATGAGCACCTTGCCCCGCGAATACTTGAGTGAGCCCTCGTAAACCCGATGGCAAGCAGCAATTCATCCTCAATCCAGCTTTGGGAGCTTGACGGATTGATCGGTAAATTTTGAAAATGAGAAATGGAAAGCAAATTCTATCAAGAAGGATCGTTTCAATGCATTGATGGTCCTGCTAAAAAGTCAGGATTGGCCCACTCGAATATGAAAGTCTGCTTTACATGCCGAGATTCCGATTTTTTGAAGAGCCTCCTCGCTAAAGTTGCTCAAGATCAGGAGTGTTACTGGGTGAAGATATCCACCAAACCGAGAGATGGAATGTTTCTAGGTCGGTGTTTTTTTTCAAACAAAGAGCGAGCCGCGCAGTTATGGGCAAAGTACAAAAAACACCCTCGTCTTATGGTGACAATGCAAGATGATGACTTTGCCTCGAAATTTAGAGCATCAGTTGAATCATGGGAAGGTAAGTCTCCAGACGCGTTCGAATAGTCTGGTTTTTAAACCGGAGGCGGTGTGATGAGGTTCATTTTTATCGTTTTGTCTTTTTCTTCGATGGCTTGGGTTTCGAGATTCAAAAATCCGGTTTCGGAGTCGTAAAGTCTGGCCCCGAAATACGCAATGAGTGACAAAAAAGTCGACAGTGGTCCACGTGTTGAGCATTTAGCACAATGGTTTGGCAGACTTATATCGAACCCAAACAAGCATATTTTTACCCTGAGCTCAGAGGTAAAACTTCTCATCGACGGAACAAACCTAACCCCCGTAAGGAGAAATTATGAAAAGCACATTTGCAAAACTGTTGATTGGATTAATCACCATGGCGACCGCACAGATGACAGTTGCACATCCCACTGATGATCTGAGCTATTTGCACCTCGGAAAGGGAACAAAATTCAAATTGGCAAAAGCCTTAAATTTTCCAGCCATGTCAACGTCTGCCTCTCTTGGAAAGATTGTAAAAGGCGCCAACACTAAACATTGTCTCGTGCACCTGATCTCGCTTACCGCAATTGAAAAGAACTATCAGTCCGATCTCGAAATTCCGGCTGGCCAGCGCCTAACTATCCTAAAAGTGACCATGGATAAGTATCCACATTCACATGCTCCAATGCAACCATCGGCCTCCAATGATAAAGGAGCGTTTGATGGTGAGGTTCTTCTACGAACTGAGAGCGGCACTGTGCTAAAACTCTTTTGCGGAGAAATCGGTCCAGATATTTATCGGCAGCTTTCTATAGGCGAAGTCAAAAGTGTGATTAAAGACAACGCAAAAATCGAACTGGCAAGTCCGATAAAGATCGACTATGACGACGCTCCTGTATTTGAAGAATCTGAGTATCAAGATATTTAACGAAGTCTCGCCATCGCGGGAGCAGGTGCGCAGGGGCTGGCTGGGCTGTCAATTTCGAATCCAAAACCAATCCAGGTTCAGAGCAGCTAATCCGGTGGGATCTGACTTTTTAGTGTGTTCTGCGGCCCGCTTGATTAGCTGGGTGAGATCTTCACGAATGGCATCAAAGGCTATTTGGTCGATTTGGCCTGCCCACTGATTCTATTCGGCACCTTAAGTCTGGAGGATGCTATCAAACCTGTTCTCGACAAGAGTTTCGTCTCACAGCGCCGATGGATTTTGGGATTGGGCAAAGACGTTAGCAGAGCTATAAGCTCTGCTGAGATTAGAACTGACATTTAGGGGTGGGTTCACCCTGCCAAGAGCCGGCCCCATTCCAAATGGGGATTCCAATTCCAATGGGAATGCCACTTCCAATCCCGATTCCAATATCTGGTATTGGATTTGTCGGAGGCGCGGCCGGTGTTTTTTTGCAGACCAATCGATCCAACCACAACTCTGGGCCAACGAGAAGCTCTTTGATCTCTACGATCTCTCCCCCTCCGCTCACTTCAGGATGATTTGCAAAATAGAGCGAGTAGGAACCATTTTGATATGTCTGATAGCTAGAAATTCCCGTGCGGGCTAAGCCTTCGGCAGTCGTGTCAAAGGAGAGATCCCAAGGCCCGTGATGCATAAATCCGTGCGCGGAGTTTTTCATCTCGGTGTGCTTGAGAGTTGTCGACTGGCCAGCCGTGAAGGGGCCAACGTTGCTAGTCCAATCAAATTTTGCGTAGGCGTTGAAGGCTCCGTCGTAGGCTGTGTCTTTTTTGTAAACTTCAACGGTTTCAAAAGTGAATTGGTCGTTTTTCAAAGTTCGTTGAATGATTCGGGTCGCTTCGCCCAACAATCCACGGGGAATGGGCATCGCCTCGAGGGCAGGATTGGCCTTTTTTATTTTCATCAAGGGTCGGGCCTGCTTTATAACAAAGGTATTGTCACCACCGGTACCAAAATTAATGAACCAGTTTGATGGCACCATTTTGTATTCCATATCCAAGACGTAGTGGTTGTTACGCCATTCTGGAATTAAAGTTGAATTCACCTTAGATACCCAGCTTTTCAAAATCCGAGAGGCCATTCGACCTAACTCAACAGCTTGCTTTTCAGTCAAAACTTTAACTCCGTCTGAGTTGTTAACGTTGGCTTTCCAATAGGGAGCTATATTTTCCTTGGGGAACAATCTAAAATCCATAATCTGTGGCAAAACCAAAGTGCCATTGGGTCGCACGACGCTCGCCTCTCCAAGATGAGTGTTTAAAGTGACGTCGTAACCCGCATTGAGGGGATTGTCTTCCCAACTGATGGTCAGCACACCATTGGCCTCTTCGACGCTGGCCGGAAAGTTGGGGTGAATCATGACGGCCATGGAGCCTGACAAATGGTCGATGCCGCTAAGGGCGCGCTCTTCGAAGGCTCGAAAGTTCCAATACGAAGCCCAGACTTTTTTTATGGCGCTTGAGATTGTTTTCGTTTTGTCTTTTTCTTCGATGGCTTGGGTTTTGGGATTCAAAAATCCAGTTTCGGAGTCGTAAAGTCCGGCCCCGACAAAACCAGGAATGTCTTCGACATCCGCCGAGCTCCGAAAACGAAAGCCCTGTCCCAGAGGAGTGACCGGGAAAAGATCTTTAAGCACCGACACGACTTGATTTTCTACGACCGAATTCAGTGGCTGGGCTTCAATCATATTTTGCAGGCCTTTGCCAGCAACCACCTTGCCCAACGGGCTTAAATCCGTTCCGGCCAGCAGAGATTTATAGGGGGCTTGCGATTCGAACTCTGGATAAAGTTTTTTGAATTTTTTAGGTCCTTCCAAAGCTAAAAATCTGACTCTGGCATCACTTTTAAACCTGGCGTCGGCCAGCATTGGTTTGATCAGATTATTGAGAGATGGCTTCATGTGCTCTTGGTAAGCACGAACAGACAGTCCTTGTGGTTGGGGCGGCAAATGAAGATCGGGCATGCCGATCATTTGAACCATCCCCGACGATTTACCGCCGACCGTCCGAATAATTTTTTGCAGATCCCAATTTTTCAATGTTTTCAAATCATAAAGATAGTCTAACTCTGGACCTGTAAGAGGCGGCAAAATATAAGGAGAGTTTTCGAAAAACCCTCTATACTCTCGATATTCTTGCTCGCTGAGATCCTGAATAGAAAATGACTCATTTCGAGTCGAGACACCCACGACTTTCTTTTCGGCTGCACGATCAATTAAACTTTTAAATAAAACCGGGTCTGAAACAAATGCGTTCAGAGTGCCCCGGCCGCGCGCCAAAATATTGACGTGCGAAAGAGGTGTCTGTGGAATCGAGGTGATAATGCCCATCACGGGCGGTAAATCATTCGGGAGCTCTTCGAGCAAAACGATGTCTTCTTTTGTCAGAAGTGCCGGATCATATTTTCCTTTCGGAAAATAAACCAGGCGGCCCGCTACGCTAGAGCCGCTGTAGATTTGAAACTCTCCCGGAACAATGAAATCACCAGCCGTGATCAAACGACTCTGCCACTTGGCGACAGGCAAGCTTTGGGCCAGGTTTTCTTGAGCGATCGAACGCGGAAGCCATCTCAAATCGTTGGTGTGCAACAAACTACTCAATTGATCGTAAGTGGATTGGATCTCGGATTCAGTCGGTTGGGCATCAAAAACCAAATCAAACGCTAAAATGCTTTTCATTGCGCGTTTCGGATTGTACGAATAGATCACTGATCCCAATGAAAACTTTTTTTGTGGATCTTTCGAAAATTTGTAAAAATCAGTACCAACGATGCGCTCATTGATGCGCGACACTCCGGCAGGTAACGGATTTACATTGCGAAGATGAAATTGCAAAGCTTCTGGTGTCTCCACCGACAACTTGGCGAAGGGCTCCTGTGTCAGGCCTGGAACTTTGCGACCGGTGAATAGCTGAAAGAGATACCACTCATCATGAAACGTATAAAACTGCGGATCTAAAAAAAGAGTGGTCGTAGGGGTTCCCGTCCCGA
>CALCCV010000019.1 GCA_937900305.1 uncultured Pseudobdellovibrionaceae bacterium
TCTTCATTTTCCTTGCGAAGCCGCTTGAGTTCATTCTCTGGCGATTCTTTCGAAGAATTATAAGGTATATTTGAATGAGTTGATTTTAAAGGCTCGCCACTCTTCTTTTTTTCTTTCCATTTATACAAACTGACCCCCGAAATCCCTAGATGTCGGGCAGCTCGAGTCAAGCCCTGCTCATGGGCCATTTGAACTGCCTGCTCTTTGAACTCCGCAGTGTATCTTCTTGGCTTCCGTCTTGTCATTTCTTCCCCCTTTTTGGTGGTTCACGTTATTGAAAAACGTGTCCACCGAATCGGGGTAGGTTCAGAACCTGATACATCGAACCTGAGTAACGAGGATAAAAATCTGAAAACTGCTCGTAACACAAGTATAAATCTCGAGTGAACCTGTCCGCCCGATTCAAGGTTACCTCAAGCCCAGACCGCACTAAACGACGCGAGAACCATTGAATGGCTCTTCGCGGACTTTCTCCCAGCCTGATATCTTCTGCAATCATTGCTGGTAAGGCTACAAATTCCTCCTTCAAAGAAAAAATATGGCTCGCTAAGTCTGACCCAATTTTGAATGGAAGAATCTCACGATTAATATCGTTTCCTGCCAAGCAGAGGCTCTGAGTCTTCAGCAACATGTGGTAATAAGGACGCCGCCTGCTGCCTTTTCCAATTCGGCTCAGTTTAGCTTGATCGATCCGGGCCAATTCCACTTTAGTAACAATTGGGAAGTTGATAGCAACGGTTTTAGCAATCTCCTTTTCAAGCGATTCATTCTCGAACTCCGAGATGTAAATGAAATCAGCATCAGATGTGCCGGCTATGGCAAGACCTCTCGGAATGGAGCCTCTAATGTATATCGATTGAACAGACTCAGCTCTGCGGAGGGATTCTACGATGAAATCTAAAGCTGGCATCCATTCTGAAGATATATTCTCTTTAGAGACATCAGCCTGAAGAAATCCCGCCTTATCTGCAAATAAGAATCTTCCAATTCGTTTCGGTTCAGTCATTCGATGAGATTAAGGGAAAGTTGAGCTGCTGTCCAAAACCGAATCTTTAAAGTCTGCGGCGCCGCTACAATTGATCTGGCTTCGGAAGTGGCTGAATCGAGACTCTCGCTACCAAAGTCAGCGCTCAATATTCGAGGTGGTCCAAAACCCACCGATTTATTCAAGCAAATGCCAAGTCAGTGTGTTTGCGACCAAGTCAAATTTTTGATTAAAATCGCGGAGGTCAGCGCAAAATGGCTTCGCTCCCAGTCAGGAGCGAAGTGATTTTGAATCATCCTTTTTCAGAGTTTAGATCGTATTCTAGTTTTTGAAGCAAAGGACTGCCTGGCTATCTCTCCAAATTGGATAACCAACGGTACCGTTGTCACCTCGGATTCCGACACCGCGAGAATCCAAAGGTTGTAATGAATCGGATGAATAGAAAAAATATTTTCCAGCTTTTCCCTCAGGTGCCCTATAACCTTTTGCGCTATAAAAAAATTCCTTCCTGGCTCCTCCAACATAGTAAACTACTAGTTCATATCCCGGCAAAGGACCTTCGTCATTCCCTGTCTTTTCAATAATTCCCTCTGCGCCATGAGATACAGTGTATGCCAGCATCTCTCGAATTGTCGGTAAATGGGTGCCCTTTAGACAAGCGGTGAGCGCCTCGTTATGGTCAAAAAAGAGGATTTCTCCGTGATCGCCTATCAACACTCCATTCGGATCCAAACTGTTTGCTTTTGCTGCAATGAAATTAAAGCAGCAAACAAAAAAAACTGAGTACTTCAAGAATCTAAATGTTTTCATATGAAGACCTTTCTAGTTGCACGGTAGTGATTTCATGAAAATCAGATTTTCAATTTTCTAAGCTTATTAAAATCAAAGCAAATGGACGTTGATGATGCAAGGCCATTCGCTTCAAATCCGAATCTTTCTGTTTCGCCGGTGGAGCAACTTTAAACTGCCTTCAGGTCTGGCGAAAGCTAGGCGAACTAAGCTAAATGCCATTGGCCATTGTACACACTGGCCTAAAACAACTTAGAAGCCCTTTAAGACATGTAATGGTACCGAAGCACTCTTTGTTGACGGGGCGGCAGAATCAGCAAGACCAGCATTTTAAGATGCCCCAGCGTTAGGGTCCATAACTCGGCACTTTGCGGCAGCGCTAGGCCGACTATCGATATTTCTATTCTAAACCGGGCTAAGCGTTTACGGTCGCTACTGGATTACTGGATTACTGGATTCCATAAGCTCAACTCTAGAATTTCAATAACAACTACAAAATGTCTGTTAGATGAGAAGACGCTATGTTAGACGATTGCAACAGATAACTTTTCGGAGGTTTTAATGGAATTCAAACTACTTACTATTACTAAGTTCAAG
>CALCCV010000020.1 GCA_937900305.1 uncultured Pseudobdellovibrionaceae bacterium
CTCTTCACTCGCTGTGACAGACTGCAATGGCTGTGGATCTCTTGACTATTCGTAGAGAGTTTCTAAACTTTGAGGGTGACAACAAAAATATACACCGGTGTCGGCGACAAGGGACAAACACGTTTGGTAGATGGCAGTGCCGTCGCAAAGAGTGACGCTCGCGTCGCAGCCTACGGAGACCTCGACGAGCTGAACTCTTCGATTGGACTTTTGCGTGCGACCTGGCCTCCCAACATTTCATTGGGCACCTGGCAAATTCGATTTGATGTTTTGCAAGAAAGTCTTTTTGTCATCGGAAGTCGTTTTGCCTGCGCCAAAAGTGAAACCCTGGCTCAGCTGCCCTCTTTCGACGCAGAACTGATTTCACACTTAGAGAGTTGGATTGATGAAATCGAAGCGGCTCTGCCCACCCTGAAAAACTTCATCCTCCCGGGAGGAACCCTCTGTGCCGCTCACGCCCACATTTGTCGCACCGTCTGTCGGCGAGCTGAAAGAACAGCGGCTGTTGCCTTTGAGCCCTCCGTCTTCGCAAGTGAACGCGTGTTTCTCAATCGACTCTCTGATTTTTTCTTTGTGTTCGCCAGATTTTTGAATCAAGAGCTTCACACGGCCGATCGAATTTGGAAAGCGCCGTCTGTGAACGCTCTCCCTTCGGGCGTCAGTAAAAGTCGAGGCGCGGAGTGAGACTGCGCGAAGCGCAACCTTCGGATCTCCATTCTCTCAACCAATTTTTTCACAGCTTTCCAACCGCAGGTCCTTTGGAAATTCGGCAGCGGCGATTCAAAGGTTTTGATCAAGTTTATCGGGCTCAAGGTTTTAAATCTCGCGTCTTTGTTTTCGAAACGGAAAGTCAGCAGATTGAGGGTGTCGCTTCGTTTGTCATTTGCGACTGCCTTCTAGATCATCACATTCGTCGCGTCGCTATTGCTCGAGATTTGAGAATCAAAC
This sequence comes from uncultured Pseudobdellovibrionaceae bacterium, assembly GCA_937900305.1. GTDB lineage: Bacteria > Bdellovibrionota > Bdellovibrionia > Bdellovibrionales > Bdellovibrionaceae > CALCCV01. Next base: position 949 of record CALCCV010000020.1, read on the forward strand.
CCAGCCGTCAGGCCATCGTCAGCTGGACGTCTTTTTTTCTTCCGACCTTACGAGAAATTCAGAAAGAAGAAAAAGTCGATTACTTTTTTGCGTGTATTTCAGATTACGAAACCGGAGCGCTCAATTCGTTTGTGCGATCGCGAGCCCTGGACAAACCCATCCCGCGCTATTCACTCTTTTCAAAGTGGAATCTAGTTTCCTTGCATGGCTATTGGCCTTTTGCCAAAAATCCACTCCCCCACCTCAGCTTCCAATCTGCCACGGAAGTCGGGTTCGACAAAGTGATGGAATACTATTTGCGTGATCGCAAAACAAAGGATTTAAATCCTTTGTTCAATCGCGCCTCGTTCATGCGCCTTTTGCGAGATTGGCCAAACATTCAAGCCAGTGACTTCGTTGTACTGATCAATCGCCAACGTGAAATCGTTGGTGCTTGCTGCCTTTGGGCGCCAAACGGAGTTGTTCAGTACGAACTGACTAAACTCAACGGACCCTCAACCAATTTTTCAAACCTTCTTCACGTCCTGAAAACACTCGGCATGGCGCGACCGCTTTCAACTTTCGATTCACAAAAACGCGAATATCTCAATTTTCGCCAAATGGGATTTATCGAATGCCAAACTCCCGACGTCTTTGAAACACTGATTTGGCATTGCTACCACAATTCGCCACAAAGAGAATTTTTGGTTTACGGCCACAGCCAAGACAACTATGCCCTTCGTCCACCCAACTCGTGCATTAGTGGCTCTTGGCCCTTCGGAATCTACACCATGATTCCGCCCGACGAAGTGCTGCCAGGCTTTCTCAGACCTAATCATGGGCGAGATGTCCAATTTGAACCGTTTTTTGCACTTTGAAAAAGAACCGCGGGAGGATCGACGCTTTTTAAGACGAACACCTAAAAAGAGAAAACCAGTGAGGCTGATGCCAAGATATTGATTCCCCCGACAAAATAGAACACAGATTGCAAAGTTCCGTTCTCTTGTCTGGTGGCACTATAGATATTCTGGAGACCAATCAACCCATGGGCCGCGACTCTCATCCAGCGAAGTGTTTCATCACGTGCCTTTTGTTCGGTGTAGTAAAGCCTCAAAAAATCTGTTTTTTGTTTTTGAGTCAAAAAATCAGAGTGAAGCATCGTTTTGAAAAGCTGTCGATCTTTGTCGCCCACTTTCCAAGTGTAGATCCCGTAACTCAACGAAGCGAGACCCACAGTTTGAATGATGTTGTAGGCTCCTTTTTCAATCGGATCTTTGATCATCTCTGCGCCGGTCCAACCTCCGAGATACGCAACGGCACCGCTGATCACATAACTGATTCCCTGCTTTCGATCTTCAATGGTCCTTTGTCGAATTTCGCTGGCGTAACTTTTCCAAGTCAAGGTTTCAGTATCAGGTACATAGGTCTCCGCCTCTTGAGAAAATGCTGACGGAGCCAAGACCGCGACAAAAATTAGAACTCGTAAAAATCGCCCGATGATTTGAATCAAAATTTCCACCCCAACTGCACATAAACGGCCTGAGTGTAAAAATCTGATTCCGAATCGTTCGAAATTTTTGTGGTCGTATATAAAATTCCCGAAGTCACATTATTAAGTCCAAAATACATTCCTGCCGACAAACCAAAGGCGTCAACTCCGGCCATCAAATTCATCGTGCCCAAACGGTAAAGACTACCCAGATGAAACCGTTTGGCCAAATCCGCACTTTCGACAGACAGAGTTTTGTAATCCAAATTCAAATCTAAATCTCCCCATGAAATGGGTGGCGAGATGGCGACACCCGTTTGAAACTCTGGAGGAGGATCAATTTGAGGAACATCTTCGGCTCGGGCACTTGTCCGTGCATTGGCATAAAGACCAGCCACACGAAAATTCCATGCCTCGGTGAGACGCCAAATAAATCCCGGCTCGAGAAAAAGCACGCTCTCTTCTTTTGGCTTCAATCGGTCCGACCCACCGGGGGCCGATAAATCGGTAAAATAAAATCTTTGCTGAATAATTTTTCGACTCATGGAACGTGTCTGAAGTCCGAGTCCAAAATTTTTGTGCAAAGGCAGACTTGTTTGAAAACCAATTCCTTTTTCGTCGACGGCCAAAATTTCCGCCTCAGGGTTCGCTTCATTGCGTACGACCACAAGGCCTTTCACATTGACCGGAATGAGTTGACCACTCAGATACCGAGACGAAAAGTAAATTGAAGAATTGACTTCGATCTGCTCTACGTGGACTTGGCCAAACAAGGTATTTAAATTGCTTTCGCTGGCGCCACCGTTGAGCATGTCTTGCACTCTCCGAAT
>CALCCV010000021.1 GCA_937900305.1 uncultured Pseudobdellovibrionaceae bacterium
GTCTCCATCCGAGTCTGCAAAGGCCTTTCGATTTCCCGCCGATGGAATTAAAGCCAAAGAAGTTGAAGCCCGAGTGAAATCAGGTTCGGCTAAAATTCATTCGGTGACGGATCACCAAAACCGCGTTGCTCCCCCGCTCCTATTTGATTTAACGGAGTTGCAACGGCAAGGAAATCGACTGTTTGGATTGTCGGCGGCCCAGACTTTAGAGATCGCGCAAGCTCTCTATGAAAAACACAAAGTCATCAGCTATCCCCGCACCGACAGCCAACATCTTTCGAAAGACGTGGCGACCACTCTCCCCGCCGTGGTGCAGGCGATTCGGGGACCTTACGAAGACAGCTTAAAAGCGAACACGGGAATTGAACCCCTCGGCCACCGATTTGTCGACGACGCGCAGGTCACAGATCACCACGCCATCATTCCAACTCCGGTATTGGGGCACAGCAAAAATTTGAACTCTGATGAGCGGCGCATTTATGATCTGATCTGCCGACGACTGCTGGCCGCTTGGCAGGGAGATCACGTGACGGCAGTGACCACCATTCTGACAGCCGTCACATCGAAATCACCGGCGAGCAAAAACGGGCCCGCCGAGACCTCACCAGCCAGTGAAAACGCGAACGATCTTTTTCGCACCCTAGGCACTGTCATCCGAGAAGATGGTTGGAAAGTTCTTGAATTGAGAGCTCGCCACTCCAGCGATGAAAATGAAGATCTGGAAAAGCCATTGCCTCGCGAGTGTGTAGCGGGACTAGCCGTGGACATGGCCCTCGTCGACTTGCGAAAACGCAAAACCTATCCGCCGCCCCCGATGACAGAGGCCCGGCTCCTTTCCAGTATGGAAAATGCGGGACGAAAGCTGGAAGATAAAGAGTTGGCCCGAGCCATGCGAGAGTCTGGCCTCGGAACTCCCGCCACCCGTGCCGCCATTATTGAAACCTTGTTGAGTCGACAGTATCTCGAGCGCAAAGAAAAAAATATTTTTTCAACTCCCCTGGGCCGTCATCTCATCAGCATCGTCCACGAATCTGTGAAAAGTCCGGAGCTAACTGCGCGGTGGGAGCGGGATCTCGCGCAAATTCAATCCGGAAAACTCAGTCTGGCAAAATTTTCAGAGTCCTTACAAAATGAAATTCGCTCTCGAATGCCAGAAATTTTAAAAACGCAGAAACGTGAAGGAGAAGCTAGCGCTGCACGCGCAAATTCTTTTTCAGGCGCCAAAAACTCACAGACCAGCGACCCGCTTGAAGTCCCTTCTCTCAACTCATCGACCACGATCCCGAAGGCCCCTCGGCGAACCGATTCGCAGGGTCAAGAACTGAAACAAACTTTGCTGTCACGATTTGGTTTTGCCGCCTTTCGCGCTCATCAAGAAACCGTTTGTCAAAATGTTGTGAACGGAATCGACACTCTGCTCGTCATGCCAACGGGAGCCGGAAAATCTCTGTGCTATCAATTGCCGGGGTTGGTTCGCGGAGGCACGAC
>CALCCV010000022.1 GCA_937900305.1 uncultured Pseudobdellovibrionaceae bacterium
GTTTCATTTAAATACGGAGCTATTCGCTCTCGGAACTTAGGAATACTGCCGTCGAAAAGACTCAAGAATTTTTGTCTGAGTTCAATTTTGCGCTGCCGGATACTTAACCGCAAATGGAGCAGATCCTCTTGGGTGAGTCGTGGGTAAATGTGGGCGGCGGAATTATTTTTTTCCATGAGAGTTTCCTTGTTTTACATTTTTTGATTCATTTGTCAGAAGATGGGTGAATCTTGAGTAACTGATTTGATCTTGGCGATGAGCTGTAATAGCGGAGTCTCGCATAGACCGGACCGCTCGAACGAGGGCGTCGCCGATGCCGATCCAGACCGCGAGCCAAATCACAAAATGAATGAACTTAAGCATTTTTGCCTCCTGGGTTTTTCACTTTTCCTTTTTTGGATGCCTTCGGCGTTGAAGCCTTTGGCTTTTTGAGTTTTTGGAATTGGCCTGATTTTGGGTCCCATTTGCGGGACGGATTCAAGCGCTCGGCCACGAAAGATTGGCTTGCGCCGACGTGGTCGGCGAGCTTGATAGTGCTGCGAAATTTTTCATAAAGAGCTGCGAGATCGGCTCCAGACAGGCATTTTGGCTCGGGAAATGCCTCTATCTCGAATACAACTGAAGGAGAGAGTTCGTATACCTTATGGCTTTCCCCGCCATACTTCGAGTCCGTTGAAACATCCATCAAAATTTCAAATCAAAATAAACAGTTAACCACATACACAGCGAAGCGCGGCATTCGATCATCATTTCCGCACATTTCTGGATATTTCAGAACTTGGTAGACCTCTGGTAGGGCCCAAAAATCATATCGATCTTGAGTCGCCAAAATTCGTCAGGTCAGATCACTCTCCAACTTTTTCTAAAACCATTCCTCGAAAGAGGGGATGAAGGGGAGAGTTGTCATGTTTCGCTTTATTCAATGGATTTGTCGTGCTGTCTGGCCTTTGGTCTGGACGCTACAGATGGCAAGAGCTGCCGTTCACGCCCATCAGTAAGATCAAGTGAGCTACACCGAATTTACGAAAGCCTTGCTGTCAGCAAAACCTAAATCCAAGCCTAACAATAGTTCCACGTCTGAAAAATCAAACTAAACAAAAATTTATAAAACTTTTAGGAGATACTTATTATAATTTTAATTCTAATAACTCGATCCAGAGAACCAACATACTAAGTCGATATAATCTTATATATCCAACTATTGCTGCTGCTGCTCTTTCAGATGTCCCCGGCGAGGCCGGGGGTGGGCATTTTAAAGACTCTTTTATTTAATCTTCTCAGAGCTAATTTCAAAATTGATCGGAGAAGTCATTCCGAGTTCTGCGTACCAGCTTAGATCCGTTTTAATGACCACTAAGAATCCAGGAATTTGGTGTCCGGTATTGGAATCGATGTATTTGAATTTGAAAGTACACAGAGCTGCACTCAATCCTTCGTTGCATTCTTTGGAAACAGTTTCGCCTACCTTAGTTCCTTTGGAGAGGGCGTTAAAGCTGTTCTTCACCCGTACTTCAAGGTCATCTACATGATCTTGTGGGATCTTAGCGCTTGCCGTTGCCGCAACTAAAAAGGAAATGGTTGAAAGTGCAATTCTCAAATTTGTCATTTTTTCTCCTGCTAATCTAGCGTGACCTGAATCTCGCTAAATCCATGTTGAGGTAACCTACAACTCATGTACAAGCTACCTTGTTAAGAAAGATTCCGGTGGAGGACCATTCTCAACCGTCAATTTTCTTCTTACGAGCAATGACTATGCCAATAAAAAAAATCTTCATCACGGGCTTGAACGCCCCGTGGAAAACGGAATGTAAACAAAATTCTCATTGCGACCAATTTCGGCCCCACTTATACCAAAGTGACTTTGATTTGAGTCAACGATTGTCAGGCGTCAGTTCGAAGAGATCCCAATGAGTCATGTTTCCGACACCAAAGTAAGATTAAAATTAGTTAATCATTTCAAGTGTTACTGGGAGGCGAAACATGCCCATCAAAATAAGCCGAGAGAACCTTATGGAAGTCCGAGAACGCTACCAAGAAAGCACCAAGGGACAAAAAACGCTCATCCTCAATGAGTTCTGCCAAGTTTGCAAATATCAGAGAAAATACGCCATTCGTATTCTTAGAGGGAGGGTCACTCCGAGGGTTCAAACGCCCGGACCGAAGCCAAAGTACCGTGGTGAGGTCGTCAAAGCGCTCCCCGAACTATGGCATCTGATGAACCAGATGTGCTCTAAGAAAATGGTCGCGGTCATTCCCCTCTGGTTACATTCCGTTTCACGTAGTTTGACTGGGTCCGTTTCAGATACTTTGACCGCCGATGGGGAATTTAAAAGTATCCTGCTCGTTTCTTTAACGGAATCATGCGCATCCTTACCAAAATTAGTCCCGAGCAGAATTGACGGCTCTCCGCAACTCATCGATTTGTCGAATTTCTGCTGCATGGATCAACGGAACTAGTTGAGGACAATGTTCCATAAGACTTTTAGAGAGCGTGAAATACTCGTCATCAGAGAACGAACATTTCAAGTCTTGCTGTTTGGCCAAAACTAGGATCTGAAAACTTCGAATGAGGTCAGGAATCGTCTTTTCCTGATCCCATGAATTTTGCAGGTATTTATTGAGCGCTGAAAAAGATTGAGCGAAGGCTTGCATCTGGCGATACGTTTTTTCATCGCCCTGACGAAGTTCGATCATCCGTCTTTTTGCAAACCACATCAGGGTCCGTTGATAAAGATCGCGATCGGTGGTGTCGTCCAAGTTGATGTCCTGGAAAAAAAGAGCGACATTGGATTCTATGTTGGGCAGCCACTCGCGAAAGTAATCTTCTAGTAAAGTGAAATGTTCGATAGGTTGAAAGCCGCCCCGCTGGGCATTTCTTTTCATAATCAGCAAAAGATTGTCGAGACCTCGTTTTTCCGTGACGGCTTGGAGGATCGCCAAGGTCTGACGAGTCCCAGGTTGAAGCTGTTGAGTGATATATCCTTTTGGTAAAACTGAGGGAGATTGGGTCAGCAGTTGGTTGGTGATATTCTGAAGCTCCAGATCTGTAAAGGGAATGCTGAATCGAATTTGCAGATGGCGGAGGCTTTCGTGAATGATAAGTCCAAGACGCGAAATGTCTCCAAGAGAGCTCCACTCTTTGCTCTGCAAGCGAACCCCTAAGAGGGGGTTGTAGATTGCTAGTTTAAAAATACGATGCGCCGGAAGATCTGTGCCGTTCAGATCAAGTCTCATCGCCAGAGGTATTTTCCACACTGAGCAACTCCAGCGCACATCTTTCATGGCGGCTAGGATCATCGGACTCAAGATGGGTTCTACCTTCTCCCAGCTTGCAAGTAGATTGATGGCCTTGGAGTACTCTGGAAGTTCTTCGATTTTTAAAGTTTCGTAGCCGGTCTGTTTGAAGAAGCCAGTTGCTGGGCACTGGCCCGGAGAATCAAATCGATCGGGCACCATGGGCTCAAGATTGGAATCCACGAGATCAAAGAGGTGGAGTTCCATTTTTTCACCTTCGGCGCCACTGCCACCAC
>CALCCV010000023.1 GCA_937900305.1 uncultured Pseudobdellovibrionaceae bacterium
TGTAGCCGTGACTGGAGTTCAGACGTGTGCTCTTCCGATCTTATCACGAGTGCGAATTTGGATTTCAACTCGCTCCCCTCCGGGGCCAATAACCGTAGTGTGCAAACTTTGATAATTATTCGCCTTCGGCATCGCGATGAAATCTTTAAAGCGCCCGGGAATTGGCTTCCACATCGCGTGAATGTGCCCAAGAACTTCGTAACATTCGCTGACATTGGAAACGATCACTCGAAAGGCAAGCACATCATAAACTTGCTCGTATTCGATGTTCCGACTCTGCATTTTTTTATAAATTGACCACAGATGCTTAGACCGGCCGTAAATTTCAAATTTTACATTTGATCGCTCAAGAGACTCAGCAATTTTATCACGAACTTCCCCAATGAATCTATCGGTGTCATGTTCGGTCTTTTTTACGTGTTGAACCAGTTGATAGTAGTGATCTGGTCGATAATAGCGAAAGCACAGATCTTCGAGCTCAACCTTCAAGCTCATGATCCCCATTCGACCTGCGAGCGGACAATAAATTTCCAAAGTTTCTAAGGCAATTTGAGCTTGCTTTTCATATGGCATATGGTTGAGCGTGCGCATATTGTGCAATCGATCGGCAAGCTTAACCAAAACCACCCGCACATCGCGGCCCATCGCGACGATCATCTTACGAATATTTTCGCCCTGTTTTTCAACGCTATTTCGAAATTTAATTTGAGAAATTTTTGTGACGCCATCGACAAGCAATGCAACAGTGTCGCCAAATTCGCGGCGCACATCCTCAAGAGTTACGTAGGTGTCTTCAACAGTGTCATGCAAAAGCCCCGTGACTATGGATTCTAAATCCAAACGCAGATCCGCTAAAATAGCCGCAACAGAAAGTGGGTGTGCGATGTAGGGTTCACCACTACGGCGAAACTGTCCCGTGTGGGCCTTTTCAGAAAAGGAGTAAGCTCGAGTGATCAAGCTCAAGTCAGCATTTGGCAGATATTTGCGGATTTTGTTCAGCAGGTCTTCAACCGTTTTGACCGGACGATCAAAGATGCCATCTTCTGCCAATCTCTCTACACCCATTCTGCCATTCTACTCTCTTTCGCCCTCAAAAGCCATTTTTGGACAAAGCCATCACGATGGTTTTGAGACCACGACATCTCCCAGTTTAGCGAAGCTTAGCAACATTATCAAAGCGAGATCCCACGATCGCGACGAAGAGCGGAGAGGCGCATTGCGACCAAAGCCGAGCCCCCATGACTGCCACCTAAAACTTCGACGATTATTCGGGAAAATTTGTCAGATAAAAATGGCAGATTCATGCCGGGCGAATCCACCCAGAGGACGAATTCGTGAGAACAGATTGGTTGCATTGGTTGCAAATGAAATTGCAACCGGAATTGATTAGAGAAAACAGATGGAATTGAGAGAGCTGGACGAGATCGGCTATTTATTCAGATCTTTTTCAATTTCCAGAAGAGCTTGATGAGGATCCATCGAAGTCTCGTAACCAACGTTACCGGCGGCCACTTCCCGCAATGACGTCACGATGACTTTGTTGCTCTTTGCCGGAACCGTGGCCTCAGCGCCTTTCATCAATTGCTTAGAGCGTTTGGAAACCATCAAAACCAAAGCAAAGCGGTTTGGAACCTTTTCTAAACAATCTTCAACGGTCACTCGAGCCATGTTTCCTCCGATTTGCAAAAACTGAGGAGTATCAAGAGTCTAGGATTTCGACAACGATTTTCTTGAATTGTTGATAACTCAATTCAAAATCATCGTTTACAAGCAGGTGTTTGAAATCAGGAGCCGACCGCATTTCAATTTCAGCGTTGCGCATGCGAACGTCCAGGTCCTTGATCTTTTCACCGTCCCGCTTCAATAATCGACGCCTGAGTTCGTCGAGCGACGGAGGCATGATAAAAATCGTTTCAGCCGAAGGGTATTTTGCCCGAAACGTGCGGACCCCTTGAACATCCACATCCATTATGACGCAGAGACCCTTCGCCCAAGAATCCTCCAGTTGGTGCAGGGGAGTGCCATAATAGTTTTCGTGCACTCGAGCCCACTCTACAAAAAATCCCTCTTGAACTCGGTTTTCAAATTCAGATTTCGTGACAAAATAATAAGGCTTTCCCTGACTCTCACCCACCCGCATCGCTCGCGTGGTGTAGGTGACCGTGTCAAATAAGCGCGGCTCTTCACTGCAAACTCGCTCAACGAAACTGCTTTTACCGGCTCCACTAGGGGCCGCAACAATGATCATTTTTCCGACAACTTTACTCATTCGAGGTTTTGCACCTGTTCTCTCATTCTCTCGATGACGGTTTTTCCATCGACGACCAGAGCCGTGAGTTCGGCATTCTGAGATTTAGATCCAATCGTATTGGTTTCTCGCAAAAGCTCTTGCACATAAAAATCCAATTTTTTCCCCAAAGGCCCATTTCCATTTTGCAAGAGCTTGGCAAAATGCTGAAGATGCTCCTGCAATCTGGTCAGTTCTTCGTGGATGTCAGACTTATCTAAAACATAAACTATTTCTTGCGAGAGTCTAGATGGTTCGATTTCCAAATTCTGCATTCTTGACTTAAGCCGAGCCTCTAATCGCACTTTCAACTCGGCTCGAAAATCTTCTTCGCGGGCAGAAAGAGCCGCATGAATTTTCTGCAGCTGAACTACAAATCCTGCTAAATCTTTTTTCAAAGACTCACCTTCTCGCTCGCGCTCGACCAAACACGCCTTCACCGTCTTCCCAAAATCAGTTTTGAGTTTGGCAAGTTCAGATTTACTGAGCGGTAGCTCAGAGTTCGGAGTCAACACATCCGGCAATCGCAAAATCGACTCTGGATGAATCGCCAACGGAACCTTAATTTTTTTTGAGAAAGCTCGAATGTGCTTCACGTAGGCCAACGCCAATGACTCATTGAATTGAACGGAGTCCTCTAAGACAGCCCGGCTTTTCATCGTGACATAGATATCAATGCTGCCCCGTTGGAAGGACTGAGACACCAACGCTTTAAAGTCGCGCTCGAGAGCGAGCAATTCTTTGGGCAAATGAAAGCGCACTTCTAAAAATCGCCCATTTACCGACCGCACGGCGACGCTGATTTCAGCAGTCTTCAATCGGATCAATGAACTCGCATAACCGGTCATGCTCGCTAACAATTTATCACCCGCTTTTCAATGAACATGGTTGAAAAAACCAGCCACCATTTTTAAAAAATCCTCTCGCGCCGAATCTGAATCAGACAAAAACCAGTGAATGTCCTGCTCTCTCTGAAACCAGGTTCTCTGACGTTTTGCAAGTTGCAGGGTGCTGACGGTCATCCTGGCTGGCAAATCCGCGAGCGGAATTTCACCGCGCAAATATCCGCACACTTCATGATAACCCACCGACTGCAGCGGACTCCAATCAGCCTGCCCTCTTTCGAGCAAAGACTCAACCTCGGCGATCAAGCCAGAGTCCAACATTTGCCGCGAACGCACTTCAACCCTGGAGCGCAGGGACTCTCGACTCAACTTCAAACCTGTTTTCAAAAATGGATATGGAAACTCCGGTGCCTGCAATTTCTTTTCGAGCATCAATTCGGACAAACGCCGCCCGCCGCTGTCCCTGACCACCAGAGCGCGAACAATGCGGTAGTGATCCTGGGGCGAAATTTTCTCGGCTTGCACGGGATCCCACTCTTGGAGAAGACGCCAAAGTCGAAGTCCCCCGCCGTCAGCCACGATTTCATTTTCATACTTCGCAACCAAAGTGGGATCAGCCGCAGGAATAGCCAACATACCTTTCTCTAAGGCCTGAAAGTAAAATCCGGTACCGCCAACCACCAAAAACTTTTTGTGATCAGTGCTTTTTGTGATCAGATCTAAAAAATACTGCCGATATTTTCCCGCGGTGAGTTTTTCAGGGTACTTTACAAAGTTATACAAGAAGTGTGGCGCCTGTAGGCGATCGTGGGCAGTTGGTGCGGCCGCGCCAATTTCAAAACCTTCATAGGCTTGAACCGAATCACAATTAATGATGGCCGCATTTTCGCGAATGGCCGCCTCTAGCGCCCAATTCGATTTTCCACTTGCGGTCGAACCGGCAACAAAAACAAATTTCAAGTCTGGGTTCTTAACCACATTCAAGTCACTGGGTGCGGCCAAAATCTTTTTCCACGTCCAAATAAGACCAGCGAATCGAAACAGGACGCCCGTGAGGGCAGAAAGACGATTGCGGCGCTTCATCCATCATCCGCAGCAGCTCTTGCATTTGCACTTGGCTCAGCGCCTGCCCCGCTCTCACTGCTGAATGGCAGGCCCAACTTGCAAAAAGATCATCAAGCTGATGCTGTAAGTAAGAAACAACTTTCCCATCCAGCAACCCTTCGCCCATTTTGAGCAGGCCTGCAACGAGGGCTTTTTCGGAAATCTGATCAGGTTTCGATTCAATGGCGAG
>CALCCV010000024.1 GCA_937900305.1 uncultured Pseudobdellovibrionaceae bacterium
TTTTTGCACTCTCCCGAAGAGGTCCAAATGATCATGGACAAAATCGGACTCACCCGGCAAAAATATTCAACGTCGGTTTTGCCTTATTTAAGGAGTGAGCTAGAGAGTTCTGAACGCTCTGAAACCGTCCACTGCTGGTCCGCCGAAAATACAGAACTCAAAAATTTTGATTTTGAACTCAACCTGGACGAAGTGTTGCCGGATTTTTTAATGGATCCCACCGTTCCCGTGAAATTTGAATACGCTCTTGGCCCCATCGTCTCTTCGCACACACTGGTGGCTGAGATTTTCATCTGCGCCGAAAAAGGAATGAGCCTCAACCAGATGGTGGAAAAGTTTGCAGATAAGAGTCAGCGCGACCGGGCCGAACTCGAAGTGTTTCTTCGTCAGACTCTATTGCATCTCGTGCGGTCGAGTCGAACCAATCCCTATCTCTAAGAAATGGAACTCTTGCGTGGACGGTCTGACCTCGGCCCGCAAGATCGGTTTCTCAAATGCAAAAGGGTCTGCGGTGAGCAGACCCTTTTGAAGTCTTTAAAATATTCAGTCGAAAAATTACATCACGATCCCGATGACATCTAAGATGCCAGAGCTTTGCAGCAAATCAACCAGGTCTGAGACAGATTCATCAATTTCGCCAGCGTTTTTCACCTGGTTCGAGTTGTTGCAGTCCACCTCGTTCACATCCACATCATAGAGCGAGGTCAACAGAAGCTCAGTGATGCTGCGAAAAGAATTGGGCAAACGAGTCCAGGATGGCATTTTGCCCTTGTTCTCGCAAAGTTCGCTGACGAACTCTTCGGCGAGGGAACTGTACACTTTCGCTGTGCCTTTGTTATTTGGATTTTGGTAAAACGCTAAACGCAAGTCCTTCAAGCTCGGACTGACCTCGCTCTCTTTAGCAACGTAGGCCTTAATGCTTTTCGCTTTTGACAACTTCCTCAGCGCAGATTGGCAATCTGCGGAGATGGGAGCTTGCCAAGAAATGGCGTGTTCTTGATCCGAGTATCCTGATCGCTGATGAAAGTTGTGGCTTCCGATCAAATTTAGCGCATAAGCACTTTTCGTTTCGTCTAACTGGCAAGCAAAACTGGCCAATTTGGCATGGGTCATATGGCCACCTTTGCCACCTTTGGCTGGAGTCGTGAATTCCACCAAGAACTTGTCTCCATAAATCCCTTGTAAGTCAGTGACCCACTTGTTCATAGCTAAACGAATCGCTTTCGAAGGGCCATCGGCAGTGAAAAAGCCATTTGTCTTAACATGAACTTGGACTCCGCGTGCAAGAGCCGCACCAATGGCTGCTCGATATTCCGGATTCGCTTCAAAGTACGGAGTCTCGATAAAAACGCCCAGCTGTTCGAGTTCGATGGCTTTGATAAACAACGTTTGGATTTGATCGCTATCGCGATCCCACGTGGCTGTTAAAAATTGGAAGTTCTTTCCACCTTTGATCGAGTGCCCTTCGCTAACTGCTTTTCCGAAAGTGAAAGTCTCTAGTGTAGGATCTTGCATTTTTTGAGAGTAAAGAAATTTTAGACCTTCTGAAAACACTGGTTTTTCTGGAATGGGATACTCGGTGATGAGAGCTTTTTTCGCCTCTGCAGACTTGAGAAATTTCTGCAACTCGCTGTCGACTCCACTGGATTTAAAGATGGAATCAAATGATTTTTCAGCCTGACGAAAGAGTGATTTTTTTTCTTCCGAGTGAGCGAGAAATCCTGCCGCATCTTCATGGTGGGTGCAAGTCAAAAGATCGGCGTCCAGAAAATTGTTGTCGTCTTCCCTCAGGTAGTGATCGCCGATATTTCGTCCACCTAAAATCGCGCAACCTTTTGCGTCTGGTTTTTCGCTCTCAGCCACCCAAAAAAGTTTGCGGTGGTTGAGACGGTTGAAAACTCGAAAGGCTTTGTAGAAATTTTCAAAGGAGTCTGTTTTTCTCAGTTCACTGATGGTCCCGAGAACCAGTCTTCGTAAACTATCGGGATTCTTTTTTAGTTGGGTCATGGCATCGCGCACAGCTGCGTTTGTTTTCAATTTTCCAAAACTATTTTGAAAATCACTTTGAGCTTCGTTTTGAAACGCGATAAAATCGGCTTCTGTCATCTGTTCAACATTGAGAAACTTTATCTTGCCCATGACTTTGGCAATGGACCAGATCACATCGGTGAACATCTCAGAGTCGGCCGGATTTAATTTCGCGAGGATCTCATTTTTTGCAATATGACTTTTGAGAGCCGCTCGCACGACTTTCATATTTCCTTCGTATTCAGAAGCAATGGCCCAATCAAGTCCAATGAAAGGCAGGAGGGCCCGGATGTTTTCACGAGCTGTTACGCTCGGCACTGAGCCCAGAAAGCGGCCGACCGCAAAATTGCTATCATCGACGTGGTTAAAAATTCGGACCTTCACTCCGCAAGTCGCCAACTGTTTGTAACCGTTTTCAATGTATGGAATTGGCAGACCGTCTTTGTTGACCGTGTCTTTTTGTTCGTGGACATCGATGGTGTTGAAACGATCTCCGCTGTGAGAATCGGCGGAGAATTCGACCTTCACACCTCGTTCTGCTGCGGCACACATCTCTTGCTCCAAGAACAAGAAGGCAGCACCTGAGATCACTTCAAAGGACATGATCTTAGCCACGCCTCCTTTCGGCACGTGTCGCAACAAGTTGATCCGCGCATCCAAAGCGGTGTCATTTTTAAAAAACAATTCAGGGTACAGATACTGTTCGATATAACTTTTGAAATTTGATGGCGTCGCATCTGGCGAAGTTGTCGCTTGTGCGAAGACCGAGGTCGTCAGCAAGCTGAGACCGATGAGCGTTTTTTTCATTGAGAACTCCTTCTTTTTGTAAACAACTGTCAAATAAATTGGCGGCACAACTCCGCGCCACCCGCTCAGATGCATTCTCAAAGCGGCTCAATCACGTGTTGAACACTGAATATCTCAAAAGGATCAATATGCAAAAAACACGCACAGGTTTAAATAAAGGTGATTGTCAGACCTCGTCTCAATTTCGTCTCAATTTGAGATCTCTTGGAAAAGTGTCAGATCGCGCGTTGGGATGACTATGTCCTAAGCGTTCCGCAAATTTCTAACACCTGAAGTTCTTGGTTGCCCGTGTCCCTCCTTCGCGATTGAATCAATCTCAATTTGTGAGAGGGGATTTTGTGAGAGAAAATTTATCTGGGCTGCTACAGTCTTTGATGCCAACCTTAAAGCAAACCTTGCAGCAGCCGTTGACACAAGCAGTGGTCGCGTTGGCTGTTCTCGTCGGCACATCTCCAGCCTCGGCCGCGATTTGCAGCAAACGGAACTCTCCTAAAAAAATTGCCAATCTGGATGCCACGATTTTGCCAGAATCGAGCGGATTGGCCGCTTCCCAGCTGTTTCCGCAACGGCTGTATCACGTGAACGACAGTGGCGATGGTTCGTTTTTTTACGTTTCTGACGAAGAGGGCGGGCATCTCGATAAGGTGGAGATTGAAAACTTCACGGCCCATGACGTTGAAGACCTTGCAGTTGGCGCCTGCGGTGAGCAAAATTGCATTTTCATTGCCGACATCGGTGACAACAAACGTGAACGGTCCACGATTGATCTCGTTCTTATTGCAGAATCGGCCGGCTTTAAAAATTCGGTGAAGCCACTCCATCACCTGACTCTTCGGTATCCCGATCGTCCCCATGACGCCGAAGCCATCGTCGTTCATCCCAACGGCGATATTTATATTTTCACCAAAGAGTTTTCGAAAGAAGACCGAAAGGCTGAACCTGCCATGGTCTTTCGGCTCGACAAAGAGGATCTCTTTGCGACCTCAACTGAGACGCTCAAAAAAGTAGGTGCGATTGATCTTCCATGGTTGAATTTTGAATATGGACTTTGGGGGCAGGTCATCACCTCGGCGGCCATTTCTGAAGACGGCAAAAGCCTGGCGATCTTGACTTACGATGCAATCATCGATTTCAATCTTGAAAATCTCAATGGCGTGGATTTGCCAGATGTGCGCTCGCTAGAGGCGGGAAAAGACTATCTCATCACCGATTTGTTGCGATTGACTCTCCAACAAGAGGCCGTGACCTTTCGCCCCGGAACTCAAACTTTGTTGTTCACATCCGAAACCGCCGACAGTGGTGTGGCACCTCTTTATAAAATTGATTGCGAAGGCGGCAGCAGAACGGGGTATGCCGCCGCCGCGGAATACATGCGCACCGGCGAGAAACGCCACCGATCGAAAAAACGAAGTTCGAAATCTGCCAAACGTAGATAAGCTAGAAAAAATTAGTTGCCTTCAACGATGATGGTCAAAATGTCTTGGTAGTCTCCGGCTAAAACTTTCTTTGCCGGTTCGACCGAGATCAACAGCGGATGTCTGGCCCCACCAACGGGAGTCGCACCGGATCCCCATGCGACGTCCACCAAGGTGCCCGGGGCCGGCCCGAGATCTTTGGTGACGCCATTCACCTTGAACTCATAGGGAATGGACTGGCTCGCAACCTGCTGATTGGTCAAGCGGCCGCCATTCTGTGAGGACATGGAAACTTTGTATCCTGAATTTGCCCACGCCACTAAATCGACACTGGCCACCCGCTTTTCATTGAGCACGCCAAGATTTAAGGTCTTCTGAGTCTGTGAC
>CALCCV010000025.1 GCA_937900305.1 uncultured Pseudobdellovibrionaceae bacterium
TGGATGCAAAAAATCGGAAGGTGTCTAAGTTTCGGGGAGAATTCGTAATAATTAGAATGTCGTCTTGGAGAGATTTATGGGTCAGCGGAGTGAGTTCGACTTGATGTTTGAAATCAACAACCTCCTCTCCAGTGATGACGAGGGGATTGACAATGATCCCGTCGAATTTCAAATCCTTCGTCTGCGGGTTCTCTTTGAATATGAGAATCGATTGAGTTAAAAGATCGCCTTCCGCCGGCGGCCGTTTCCATTCGAAGTAGGTCGTGAGGAAATAGAAAGAGTCTTCACGGTTCCACACCGCAAAGGGCATGAGGGTTTGGGGAGAACCGTTCAGATTGACAATGGAATGGCTGATCTTTGACTCTGCATTGGCAATTTGGATGCGTGTGGCGGGTGTTGCCCAAGTGCCGCATTTGATGGGTTGGTGGGGTTGCTTTTTATAAACCGGCAATAGGATTGTCTCTTTGAAGTTCGCCGAAATTTGACACTTCAACTTCTGTTCAGAGTAAAGAAAGTAACAGTCATCATTAAGTCCTCCTTGAGGGATGAGGACACTTTTCAAGAGTTTCAAAGTTTCCTTGGCCTCTAAGACGAGTGGAGGTTTGGGTTGAGAGTGTCGGTAAGAAACGTCGAAAAATCTGGGATCGAATCCGTTGGCTAGTAATTTTTGAAAAATCTCGAGAATGTCCAGAGACATTGCTTGATCGAGAAAAAAACTAGTGACCCGGCGAATAGCCGAATATTCGCCTTGCCCGAGCGGCTGAGACGGTTGCGCGGGATACATTCTCTTGATCATGTCATCGATCGAATGTTCAGGAACCACGCCAGCGGCGGCAAAGGTGAGGTTGAAGTAGTCTTCGATATCCCAAAATTTCAAGCCGTACATCGACACAACCCACTCGTGCATGATGAGCTCAGCCTGGCGGCAGTGTTTTCGATCTCCCTCGGGTTCTCGATCGCACATGGTTGGCGGGTCGGACTTTTCTGGCGGTTCTTCTCCAAAATGATTGGCGTCAATCCAAACTGTATATTGTGTTTGGTAGGCGAGCTGTTGAGCTCCAATGTCTTCGCTGGGATTGTCGAGTTCTTCGCGACGAACTTGTTCGATCTTTTTTTGGGCGGAGGGATTGTCAAATGGAATCACGTACCAGTTTTTCATATCCAAGAAAAAGGCATTGCGGTCGAGCAGCGAATCGACTTTATTCATATCCTTGGCGCGCACGCCCGCAATCAGGTGGTCGAAAAGGGGCTTTAGATACTTTTTGAAGGCGTCAGAGTCTCGAGGCTTGAAGCGAAAGTGCTCATAGACCGCATCATCCGCTCCATTCCCACCTCCGCCAGGAAATTTGCCGCCGCCGACGCTCGCCGTGCCGACGTTCGGCAGGCGATTCGGTTTTTTGGGAAGCGGGTCTTTCAACGAAGTGGTTTGACAAGCCGTGAGACCAAGAAGTGTGATCACCATCCAAATGGTCCTATTCCTTACTACGACCCTCGAACTTTGCATCACGGGCTCCTCAACTCTAATTACAAATCGCGGACTCGAACTTCAAATTTATTTTGAGCTAATTTTTAGGTTGGCACCAGACCATAATTTTGAGCCCAGGCACCCACAATCCCAGATCGTGAGCCTCGTTAGCAAAAGCGGCGGCGATCGTCTGACTGGGATTTCCGTCATTCACCAACAGACTCATTTGGCCGTTTGGACTTTGGGCCAATATCACCAGTGTCTGGTCCTTGCTATAGAGAACTTCGTTTGTCGGGATGACCACATCCACTTCCTTTGCGGCCAAAATCGCGCCCACATCTCCAGGGAAGGCAGGCCGAATCACATTGCATTGAAATGGTTTTGCAAAAGAGGTGGTTGATAAGAGCAGAATTGTCGCTATGAAGAGTGTCGTTTTCATAAATCTCCGTTTGTGTTGTGTCCGGATGATAATTCATAGCGTTATTGTCTTCTACGATAATTTAGTAAAATGTAATTGAATTATTTTACTAAAAGTAATGATAATTTCGAATGCTTTCCGTCTATAATTTCAAAGATTATCGATCTTTTTTGCGAGAGTGGATTGAGTCACAGGGCGCGAAGGGCCGCGGGCTTAAGTCGCGGTTGGCCCAGGCGGCTGGGGTCAGCTCAACCTTAATTAGCTTAGTTTTGAGTGATGATAAGCAGCTTTCCGTCGAGCAGGCTCTTGAATGCGCCGACTTTGTTGGCCTCAGCGAGAATGAAACCGACTATTTTGTTTTGCTTGTGGAGTGGTCGCGCGCCGGTACAAATAAATTGAAAATGCGGCTGGAAAAGAAACTACAGGTTTTGAAAAAGAAATCTCAAAAGACGTCTCACAGAATGGAAAAGAGCGTCGAATTGAATGACTCTTTGAAAGCGGTCTATTATTCGAGTTGGCTGTATTCTGGAATTCGAAATTTGGTGGCCATTAAAGGTTACCAAACCATCGAGGACATTGCGGATCACCTTCACCTGCCCCACGCGGTGGTGAATCGAGTCGTTCAATTTTTGATTGAAAACCAATTGTGCAATTTAAAAAATGAAAAGATCGTACATGGGCCTGCTTTCACTTATATCCCCCCGGATTCGCCACTGGTTGTGAAACATCATCAAAACTGGCGACTGCAAGGATTTGCCCAGATGGATCGTTTTTCCGACTCGAATTATTTTTTGACCAGCCCTCTTTCGCTTTCTCAAAAGGCAGCGGATGAAGTTTTGAAACGCCTTCAGGATTTTGTCGAGCAAGCCTTGAAGATCAGCGGACCGTCGGTTTCAGAGAAGACGGCCTGCCTCAACATCGATTGGTTTGAATATTGATGGGAGGAGATGTTTGATCGACCGGTTTTTATTCAGCTTTGAAGTTTGATCCACGCGACTTGACTTTTAGGCTCCCATTTTCGAGGTCGGCAATGGAATTTTTAACCGAGATGGTGATCGACGATGCGTCGAGCAGAGTGAGATTGGTGTCCGGGGCTGACGTTTCAATTGAATTTTCGCCCAGCAGTTTCAAATCTGCCGTTGAAAAATTCAATGCTCCGAAAGTTTCAACCTGGGAAATGTGAGAATTTTTAAAGAGGATTTCTTTGGCGTCGACACTCAAGAAGGCGACTTGCAACTCGATGTCTCCGCAGAAGACGACGGTGTGGGCGGCGATCGCCAAGGACTTCCTTGAATAGGCAGAGTCCGGGTTGAGTTCCTGAGTTTCTGGCAGATCGTGACGTAGCAGTTCGGTCCCTTCCATCAGCTGAATCACGGTGTCGTCATCGCATCCCATAGCGATCAGAGAATTGGCCGCAATTTCGACCGTTGATTCGCCGGCTTCACTCTGGAATTGGGGTTGGTGATTGGCATCCACTTTCGCGAAATCGCCACTGTGACCAATGCCGCCTTGAGCTTCAACAACGAAGCGAGGGTTTGCACCTTCAGGGTTTAAGACCATGGCTCCCAACAGTTTGATAAGACCCGGTTGGCCACCCGTCTGGAGCGACGCCAAAGGGTTTTCAAATCCAGCCATTGGATCCGTCCCACCCGGTATCTCGGGAATGTCAGGTGTTTTTGCATCCTCAATAGTTTCAAGTGTGTGCTCAATGTCTTTTTTGGCTGAGTCGTCGCGCGTGCATCCCGTCTGGAGAATGGTTGCTAAGATGAGACCGGAGCTAAGCAGTTTAAAATTCATATTTCCCCTTTGGATAAAATCAGATCAATCAATCAGATCGAACCGATGGGAAGAATAACTCATCGCATCTATCTCGACTACATCAACTTAGTAACTGAAAAATTTTACGATCAGTAAAGATTAGAACAGCGCCCTGTAGGCCTCTTGCATCTCGAGCAATAGGCGTTCGGACTCCCGTTGGAGGTGCTGCAGGGACATGTCTTGAGAGTTTTTCAAATCAGGCTTGAATGAAAACACCTTCATGCGAAAGTGCGAAATTTTTTTGGGCCACACCGGGACCGTCAGCACTTGTGTTTTTCGAAGTCGTGGCCAGAGCTGGCCCGGGTAAAGACTCAAAAGCCTTTCGAGCCTCTCGGGAACGGCAATCTCCTGACCCCAGTGTTCACTTCCGCGGTGGATGCAAACGAGGATGGGAGTTTTGGTTTTGTGTGCGAGTTCCAGAAATCGCAGCGAGCGAAATTGTTCGATAGATCCCGGAGGTTCAAAAAAGCAGTTGCTGCCCTCTGGAAGAATGACCAGATCGATTTGATCTTTCGCCATGAATTCGCCGCGAAGTTCTTCAAAGGAGGTGGGATGATCGAACTGCGTAAGAAACTGAGCCAAATGTTTCAAGCCAGGCACTTGATAAAAAAATCGATCCATAACTCCATGGGGCCTTCGATCTCCCTGACCGACCTCCAGACAAGCTAGGGACAAGGCCGTCATCGCTGGAAGCCAGCTCATGGGCGTCGAATGGTTCATCACCACAATCAGCTTTTTGTTGTGCTCAAGAGTTTCACGCAGAACCTCGGGATTTTCAAACGTGCGCCGCTCAAAAATGAGCGGACCAAGAATTCGAAAGAGGGGGAAATAGCTTTTCAGATTGCGCATGGATCTTGGTTTAGCGGACTTCCGGGGATCTGAAAACCCCACTCTGTCTCAAGCCAAGACCGATCTTTCGATTGGCTCCTCTCATTGAGTTG
>CALCCV010000026.1 GCA_937900305.1 uncultured Pseudobdellovibrionaceae bacterium
AAATATCCCATGGTTCATGCACCTGCAACCAGCACCATTCATGCGATTTTGGATAAGCATGGTTTCGTAAAAAAGCAAAAGCATAGGAGATACAGGGCTCAAGGCACTGAACTCCAGGAGGCTATAAAACCTAATCAATTATGGTGTGCCGATTATAAGGGAGAATTTATGCTTGGAAACAAACGGTATTGTTATCCCTTAACAATCACTGATCAAAGTTCACGTTATCTTTTGGCTTGCGAAAGCTTAGAATCTACAAAGGGCTGCTTTGCTTTTACAATCTTTGAGCGTGTCTTTAAAGAATTCGGTATTCCTGATGCCATCCGTACAGATAACGGAGTCCCTTTTTCATCAGCTAATGCCTTGTTTGGCTTAAGCAAGCTATCGGTATGGTGGCTACGTTTGGGGATAGCTATTGAAAGAATCAAACCAGGAAACCCACAGCAAAATGGTCGTCACGAGAGAATGCATCTCACTTTAAAAAAAGAAAGATGTTCCCACCAGCATCGTAAATACATGTTGGGTTTTCACTAAAATTTGGGGTTGCTGATTCACCCGTTGCAAAGATCGGCCGCGGCCACCCACATAATAACCACCAAAGGTGTAACCAATTTTATTACCCGCGATTAAAAGAAAACTCGCGCTGAATCCAAGCATATCAACCTTATCTTCCTGTATCGCCAATACACCCGGATCAGGATCTGGATGAGAAGAAAAGTTGGTGAAAAATCCTGAACGAATTTTAAACCACTCATTCCACTCATACTCGCCACCGATCATAAAGTTTGTTGTCGTTCGATGCTCCACTCGCGCCGCCCACGCCTCATCCAAAAAATCAAAATAAGAAACACCTGGATAGATATCAATTTCCGTCGACAGCAAGAAACTCGGCCACTGGTACGCCAATCCAAAACCCAATTTCCCGGGAATCACCGCATTTGCCTGAAGGTCCTGAAAATTATTGGATGTGCTCTGATAATTGGGTGGATTCGTCGTCACATCGGTGTAGGTTTGGAACAAAGATCCCCGCGCCGCCACTCGATAAGCCGGCATCCGCAAAACAACTCCCGCCCCCAATGCATCGGTCACTTGTCGATAATACCCCAGCTGTGCCACCAATGTATTCTGAGTCAGCGTTTTTTCCTGACTAAACTGCTGCGTGTTCTGATTGGCATCAACGGACTTGTCACTCACCGTCCTCTGAAAATTGCGAGCGGTGTAATACAGCGAAACACCCCAACTGCTCACCTCATCAATATCCGACGCCACCGCTCCACCGACCCACAGGGATTCATCCACGTAACTTAAACTCGAGGTGTTCTCGAGAGTCGTGCTCACATCACCTTTGAAATTGTCATAATCTGGAACCACGATCGAAAGTCCCAAGTGATAACTTCCTAAGGTCAACACGTTCCCCGTCGAGGCGGGCAGCGAACGAAAAAATCCTTGATTGACCCTCAACGGAGCTTTGGTTGGCTCCTCATTCTGGCCATACACAGTGTCGATTTTTTTATAGACACCGACGGCCGCCGAAAACGCAGAGCCGTGCGTCTGAGCCATTGTCGCAGGATTATAAAATGCCATCGAAGAAGCATCTCCCACCAACGCAACGCCTGCACCTCCCACACCCGCCGCCAGGTCCCCCACCAAAAGCGAATTGTAGTTCGAAAATGCAGCTTCCGCTGCCAATGGCAGCCAGCCAACCAAAACAGCCCAGACCAAAGACGTCCTGACAAACTTCATAATCGATAGTCTCGAAGATATTCGAGAAAAAGCAATAGCAGAATGTTCCTTTTTGCCAACACTCCCATTCTTCGCTCTCTCG
The DNA here is from genome assembly GCA_937900305.1 of uncultured Pseudobdellovibrionaceae bacterium. Lineage (GTDB taxonomy): Bacteria > Bdellovibrionota > Bdellovibrionia > Bdellovibrionales > Bdellovibrionaceae > CALCCV01. The sequence continues at coordinate 1,826 of CALCCV010000026.1, forward strand.
GGCAAATTTCACATGGACCCACTCACAATTTTCCGCGAGACTGAGCCAACCCAAGGCCTTTTCATTTTTCACCAGGGAGGTTCCCATGCAAATTCCTTTTATCGATCTTAAGACCCAATATCTCGCTCTTAAAAGCAACATCGATCAACGGATTCAAAAGGTTCTCGACAGTGGTGCCTACATCAATGGACCTGAAGTTTTGGAGCTTGAAAAAAAATTGGCTGAATACACCGGTGCAAAGTATGCAATTGCCTGTGCCAGCGGAACTGACGCGCTCATAATGCCAATGATGGCACTTGGAATCAAACCTGGTGACGAAGTCATCACCACCGCCTTTTCATTTGTTGCCACTGCCGAAACCATCGCGTTTCTCGGTGCCAAACCAGTTTACATCGACATTGATAAAGACACCTACAATCTCAACCTAAAAGAATTGGCAAAAGCCATCACACCAAAAACAAAAGGCATCATTCCCGTCTCTCTTTACGGGCAGCCTTGCGAAATGGATGAAATCAATCGCCTCGCTGCCGAAAAAAATCTTTGGGTTCTCGAAGACGCCGCGCAATCATTCGGCGCTTCTTACAAACATCGCAAAAGCTGCAACCTCAGCACTGCCGCCGCCACAAGCTTCTATCCCGCTAAGCCCCTCGGGTGCTACGGCGACGGTGGAGCGATCTTCACAAATGACGAAACCCTCGCCAAAGCGATGAAAGAAATTCGCGATCACGGATCTGAATCGCGCTATTTCCATACACGCCTGGGAATTAACGGCCGCCTCGACACCATTCAATGCACAATTCTCATCGCCAAACTTGAACGCTACGATTGGGAATTTACACAACGCAATCGAATCGCATCTCGTTTCAACGAAAATTTTGCATCACTCCAAAGTAAAGGTGTGACTATTCCCGTGATCAAATCTGATCGTCAATCTTGTTGGGCTCAATACACACTTTCCGTGCCCGACAGACCTCGACTCCAAAAGCACCTCACTGAACTCGGTATTCCGACGGCAGTTCATTATCCACGAACCATTCCCGATCAGCCATGGTACAAAGAAAACACTCCGGTTGCCGCCGAAGCCATCCCCAATGCCCGTTGGGCCGCCGAACATGTCATCAGTTTGCCACTCTATCCCGACATGACCGATGAAATTCAAAAGCGAATCACCGATGGAGTTCTCACCGCCTACAGATAATTTCCACCAATTTCAATATTCATTTCACAGTGCGCGATGACCGGCACCCATTTTCGGTTCCCGCCGCCATCGCGCCAGTCCCATCGCCAACACTAGCACTATCGCGTACTTCATTTTCCAATGTTCAAAATTGGCTTCCGTCAGGCCACCAACTAAAAAACAAATCAAAGCTCCCGCCATCGCCACCCGGAAAAAATTTTTCTTCTCTCGCCAAACCGAAACACCAGAACCCACAATAAATATCAGAAATGAAAGCGCACCAACCATTCCAGAACCCGCCAGCAGATGCAAAATCTGATTGTGAGCGTGACTTTCGAATTGTCCGGGAGGAACTCCCAGCAAGTCATAAAACTCACGTAAGCGTCGACGGTTTTCATTGTAGCCCACACCAAGGATCGGCGCCGATTCAAAAATATACCAATTGGTGCGATACAAGGTGAGACGCTCCAAATCGTAACT
>CALCCV010000027.1 GCA_937900305.1 uncultured Pseudobdellovibrionaceae bacterium
CCTTCACCAAGGTCTTTCATAAGAAAAGAAGGCGCCGATAAATCAGTGTTTATCAACTTAGGAACTAATGGTGCGGCTTGAGGAATATTTGCAAGAAATTGGAGGCTTGCGACCTCATTGCGTAGACCATTAATGTTTGATGATAAGCTCTCTCCTGTCTTCAGAGTTTCTGAATTTAATTGCTTGGAGTAGAATTTATTTCCGAATTCATCCTCTAAATGGAAGACGATTGAGCGAGCGCGAACTATTTTTTCCAAAATCTTTATGCTTGTCATTGAATAAATCTGCTCCTTCACGCCGTCGCTAGAATTGAGCGGCAGGTCTCGAATCTGTTCGAATGCATTCTTTTGCAGTCATCAGCAAACAAGCGGTACCGAACCTATTCATTTACTGGTTGGTACTCTTCATTCTCCCACATAAGTCGGTCAAACTCTGGCAGGTATTTTCCACGAATTGCGAACTTTTCGTCAATCAAGTTTCCATCGTCGTCGCATATAATAGCAATTTGTTCTGCCACATCTAGGTGATACCATGTGATCACACCTCCGGCTTCACTAAACGCAATCCCCCACTTTCCAAGCACTGCTTGACCTGAAGAATCCTCGCCGACTACTAGGGAGTTCAATGATTCAAAAGACTTATCTGCCAGTGAAATGCAGGAAAGGGAACTCGCTGTTTTGGAGACTTGTCGCCTTTCTTCTGAGGTCTCCTTACATCCAGCAATAAAGGTAAAGTTCATCAAGAGCAAAGCAATCGAAATTTGAATGTCTTGTTTGTCCATGTTTGTAGATCGGCCTTAAGAAAAGGAGGCTGTAGTCCTGTCTCAAAATGGAATCCTTCTATCCCGTCGGTGGACCAACTTCATACTGACTTTATGCCAGGTGAGCGCGGAGCGACTTGGGCTAAAACCGCTTGGGAGCCCTTTTAAGACACGAAATGCTACGGTAGCAGCCTTTGTTGACGAGAGCGCAGAATCAGCAAGGCTCGCGTTTTAGGTTGCCCCAGCGTTAGGGTTCAACATTCGTCACTTTGCGGTGGCACCGGCCTGACCACAGAGATTTGATTCTGGACAAAAATCTATCAACACTTCAAAATATCTAGTCGGAGGATTCAATGCGAAGTTTAACTTTAGTTATCATTTTGATTTGTTCATCCATACGATAGCGGTTTTACAAGTGCTGAGGCAGCAAATACTGTGAATATAGATTTTTCTCGAAGAATTGAAATCCTAAAATCTGGGAACCAGTACCGCTTTCAGGAATGTCTTAAAGAGAAGTGCAATCCGCTTCTACCTAAATCAACGTTAACGGTTAATGAAGTAAAGCTCATAAACGAAAGGAAAGGCTCTTATGGAGGAGCAACCGCCCAATTGTTCTTCGACTTAAGTCAAAACTTTGAACAGTCATCAAATTCGAAAACCAAAATTGTAGTTGGAAAGATCTTGGACAATGCTGAGTTCAAAACCGCTCTTTACTATCTGAAGCCTACACAAGAAGTTCGATCCGAGATCGTCATCCGGCTCAATGAACTCAAAAGTAAGGAAAATCCAGAGACATACATTTTACTGAAGGTATGTGATGATCCAGAATGTCGGCCTTTCACTGGCTCCAATGAAGAATTCAATCAAGCGCTAATAGAAATTAAAAAGGCAGTACGCTAAGGCTAAAAACCCTTGTTAACAACTCGCGGGCTGAATCGTTTCGCACTCTCAGGCTGAGCAATTACAAAGTGATGGCGGTCAGAATCGCGCTGAGATGCTGACTGCCAAGAGTTCAAAATTTGAAACCGTTCTGGTAAGTTGAGATATTAATGATGATCATGTTCATATGAAATTTTGATTCGGATGTCGTGGGTTCCTTATCGAGTGGCCAACGCGTTTCGAACGAAGCCACAATCATCAACCAAGAGGTTTTGAAGCTATTTGAATTCGAGTCTAAGCCAGAAGCCATCACTCGGATTGCTCGGTCCGGTCCTCAGAGATCCCTCTAGTGCTGTACTCTTCAACTTGAGCTTGTCCGATAGAACTCTAGAGAAAATATCGTAGTAGAAATTGGGATCTTTAGTTTTCGTAATATAAGCATGGAATCGATATTCTCGCACAGGTGAAGGCATCCAGTTCCTAATCCAAGATGCGGGATAGATGCGAATTTCGGCTTCCACATTTTCAAATTCAGTTTTACAAATTAGAATTTGCTCGGTTGGCGGCTTAAGACAATAATAGGCCGCTTCTTCACGACCCCTAACATCGTACCAATAGATTTTGTTTGAGACTACGCAGATATCCTCATAATTTGGTATTCCGTTCTGCCATACGAACTTTGAAACATAGGCGTTAACCTTGATATTTCCACTCGGCTTGAAAGGTTTTACCCCCGAACAGTCGTAGGCTCTCGAGAGAGAGACTGTGAAAGTAATCAACATTAAAATGGTAGTATGCCCTATTTTCATTTCCTTATCAAAGCGCCTAGTTTGCTTCTTGTCCAGAAAACTAATCTTTATCGCTAGCGGCGCCGCCACAATTTAATTGGCTTCGAGAGTGGCGAAATGGAGTCTCTTGCTACCGAAGCCAATAGTCAAAAATCGGGCCGCTTCAATAGGGCTCGAAGCCAGTATCTTTGTGTCCAAAGTAAGGCAGTGTTTGCTGACCGCCAGTTTTTAGGAATTCAAATCTATCTAGTAGATATTATATGCCAATTGGCGAGATAAAATTCCAAAAAAGAATTTTCGAACTACAAAAATCCGGTCCAATCAAAGCACTTTGTGAAGCACTGATTTTCTAAAAACAAGAGACTTCTTGTAGAATCATGGAAAACGTAACGATCTCCCGCTAAATGAACTCCAGAGACGAGCGGAACGCTACAGGTAGTTCGTTTGAAATCGTTTGGTCTGGTTTAATCAAAGAGGTAGCCACAGCGTTCTTTTAGGCTAGCCTTTTCCCTTTCCGTCAAAGGCCTCGGTGGAGCTTTCATGATTTTCAACATGCGCGTAAACGCCGTAACCACTTTGTCGGCTTGTACATCCTTAGCCCTGAATCTTGCAAACATCCGCGATAAAACCGATCGTGGGTCCCGGACCATGCGGAGGACATTGTAAGGCATGGACTTTTTGTCTCCCGGTAGCGTCCATGCTTCAGGATCAGCTAGCATCATAAGAGTTTTTTCTAAGGACGCCTTGGCTTCAGCGCGCGAGGATTTTTCGCCGATGTCCGTCGAGTTTTCAAGGAAGTCTTCAAGCTCATAGTCTCGGTCGTTGCCGAGCAGATTTAAAAATGGTTTGCCGAGACTTCTAGCCAACGTGGTCGTGTTTTTTCCTTCCAAGACGCCAAAGAGTGTGAGTCGGGAGTAGATCAGTGAAAAGACACTGGGTGGGAGAAATCCAACTTCAACGAAAATGGGTTCCCCAGGTTTTAACTCCTGCAATGTTTCCTTGAGGTTTGGGTCTTCGATATTAATATATTTTGCGTTAACCTGCCCATCGTTTGCGGCGGCTTCAATTTCAGCCGCAAAAGACACTCCAGAAACGTCTTTGCCAAGCACAGTGCGTATTTCGGTTAAGGCGCCAGGGTATTCCGGTTCGATTGCGCCACCCCAT